>NZ_JBEOXS010000002.1:0-251078 GCF_040296705.1 Streptomyces sp. NPDC002055 | reverse complement strand
CAGTTGTACGCGCGTCACGTAAGACGGTCTATCGGACCGAACCCTGCCACGAAGGCACATCCCGCAGATTGATCACGACTCGATACGCGCCCTAGAGTCCAGGGATTCCGGTCTGGGTCGGTTGACCCTTCCGGGGGCTTCCTGCTTCACCGCGCTGTGCGGGCAGGTGTGCCCGTCTTACCGGCGCTCGACAGGCGTTTGGCGTCTCCACCCGTCCGGTGGCGACGATACGGCGTCCTTCGGTCAGGACGTTGGATGCGGCGTTGTGGTCACGCTCGTGCACGGCGCCGCACCGGCCGCAGGTCCAGTCGCGGATGTGGAGGGGTTTGGGGTCGTCCCGGAATCCGCAGGTGGAGCAGAGCTGGGAGGAGGGGAAGGCCCGGTCCACTTTGGTGAAGGTGCGGCCGTGTTTGGCGGCCTTGTATTCCAGCATGCCGACGAAGGCGGACCAGCCTGCGTCGTGCACGGACTTGGCCAGCCGGGTACGCCCGAGGCCGGCCACTGCGAGGTCTTCCACGTACACCGCTTGGTTGTCGCGGATGATGCGTGTGGATGCCTTGTGGTGGAAGTCCCGGCGCCGGTCCGCCACCCGTGCGTGCTGGCGTGCGACCTTGATCCGGGCCTTGGCCCGGTTCCTCGACCCCTTCGCCTTGCGGGACAGCTCCCGCTGGAGGCGCTTGAGCTTCTTCTCCGCCCGGCGCAGGAAACGCGGGGCAGCGATCTTCGTCCCGTCGGAGAGGACGGCGAAGGCGGACAGGCCGAGGTCGATGCCGGTGTCGGTCTGCGCCTCGGGGAGGATGTCGGGCTCGGTGTCGACGACGAAGCTGAGGAAGTAGCGGCCGGAGCTGTCTTTGGTGACGGTCAGGGAGGTGGGCGTGGCCGGAAGCCGGCGCGACCACCTGACCTTGAGGTTGCCGACCTTGGCCACATACACCGTGCCGTTGGCCTGGAGGGAAAAGGCGTTGGTGTTCAGGCGAATCGACTGCCGGGTGTCCTTCTTCGACTTGTACCGAGGCGGCCCGACCTTCCGGCCCCGCCGCTTGCCCTTGATCGAGTCGAAGAAGTTCCGATACGCCGTGTCCAGGTCGCGCAGGGACTGCTGCAGGACGACCGCCGACACCTCGGCAAGCCAGGCACGCTCCTCGGTGCGTTTGGCCTGGGTGATGCGACGCCGGGACAGCTCGCCCGACGTCACATACGGCAGCCCCGCCGCATGCGCTTCCTTCCGGTCGCGCAGGCAGTCGTTCCACACCACACGCGCGCACCCGAACGCCTTCGCCAAAGCGCGGCACTGGGTGGCGTCCGGGTAGGCCCGGTAGTTGTAGCGGAGCTGCATACCGCGACGCTACAACAATTGGTCTCCTGGATCAGGTGAATGATTACAGGCGTGGCAGGCGTGTGGTTTCGGCGCTGCACGTTCACTTGGTCTTTATGACCAAGTTCCGGCGCGGAGTGTTCGACGATGAGATGCTGGCGCGCTGCGAAGAGGTCATGCGGAAGGTGTGTGAGGACTTCGAGGCGGAGCTGAGGGAGTTCAACGGCGAACGCGATCACGTCCATCTCCTGATCAACTACCCAACCAAGGTTGCCGTCTCGAAGCTGGTCAACAGCCTCAAAGGCGTCTCCGCCCGCCGGATCCGGCAAGAGTTCACCGACCGGATCCACCCCGCCGTCACGCACGGTCACCTGTGGTCACCCTCGTACCTCGCCGCGTCGTGCGGCGGAGCACCGTTGGCGATCATCCGCCAGTACATCGAGCAGCAACAACGCCCACTCTGACCTGCACATCAGAGCAGCCTTGAGATGCATTCATCCCCGGCGTGAACGCCGGGACTTGTCGCAAGAGCTCTGGTAACAGCCGGAACCTTTTCCCGGGTCCCCCCATCCTTCCCACCGACAGACCCGAGCAGGCGAGAAGAAGAGCGGTGCGGACATGAGGCGGAGCGGGGCGCGGGGAAACGGCCGAGTGCTGGCGGCGGCCATAGGAGTGGCCGGGGCATCGGTCCTGGCCGCCTTGTGCCTGACCCAGAGCGCCAACGGCGAGTCCGTCGGTGCCGAGGACGTCGCGCCGCCGAAGCCGGTCGTGAGCCAGACGTCCACCCCCGACCCGGATCTGCCCAGCCCCCTGGTCAGCATGGACATCGCCCACGCCTCCGACAAGGGGCGGAAGGGCATCAACATCACCATCGACGACGGCCCCGACCCGAGGTGGACCCCACAGATGCTGCGGGTGCTCAAGGACAACGGAGCCAAGGCGACGTTCTGCATGGTCGGTGGCCAGGCACAGGCCCACCCCGACCTGGTGAAGGCGGTCGTGGCCGCCGGACACCGGCTGTGCGACCACTCCGTCTCGCACGACACCTCGATGGCGGGCAAGCCGCGCGCCTACCAGGCCAAGGAGATCCGCGACGCCCAGCGGATGATCACGAAGGCCTCCGGTGGCGTCAAGCCGCTCTACTACCGCGCCCCGGGAGGGGCGTTCACCCTGTACAGCCGCCAGATCGCCGCCGCGGCGGGCATGCGCCCGCTGGGCTGGAACGTCGACTCCAAGGACTTCGAGCAGGCGGGCGCCGATGTGATGACCGAGACGGTCAAGAGCGAGATCTCCAACGGACCGACCGTGCTCTTCCACGACGCGGGCGGCGAGCGGGGCCAGACGGTGGAAGCGCTGCGTCGGCTGCTGCCCTGGATGAAGCAGCAGGGGTACACCTTCGGCTTCCCGGTCCGATGACCCCGTGGGCAGGTGCGCTGCTCCCTCCCGAGGTGACCAAGGAGGCGGCTGCCGGACCGGAGCCCGTGCCGCGCGGGAGGAGGCGGCCATGAGCCGGTGTCGCGCGGTCGGCCCCCTGTCGCGACCGGCCCCCGTCTGCTCTGCTGGCCCCGAGGCCGCGTAACGGCCGCCGCCCGGGGTTGGGGGAAACGGGACGATGAGCCGCGACCTGAGCCGTGACGTGAGCCGCGACCTGAAGAAGCGCGCCGTACGATCGCTGATCGCCGCACTGTTGCTGCTGCCGCTGTGCGGCCCGGACGCGGCGGCGACGCCCGCCCCCCGAGGGGCCGCTGCCGACCGACTCACCCCCTCCGGCACCGCCGGTCCGCCCCGGGTGCTCTACCTCGGGGACTCCATCGCGACGGAGAGCCAGGACGTACTGGGGGAGCTGGTCCGGGCCGGCGGGCCGGCCGACTACACGAGCCTGCCCTACTCGGGGATGACCGTCTGCGACTACCTCGAAGGCCGGTCCGAGCCCTCCTTCGTACCGGACCGGCACAAGGCGGCTGCCCTGGTCCGGTCCCTCCGGCCGACGGTCGTCGTCCTGCAGTTCTGGGGGAACGCCTGGGCCTTCACCCCGTGCATGCACGGCGTGGAGGCCGGATCACCCGACTACTACACCCGCTACCGCGCCGACGTCGCCGCCCTCACGGACCAGATCACCGCGGCGGCCCGGGACGCGGGAACGGCCCGGCCGGTCCTGGTCTGGGTGCTCCAGGGCCCCGACGCGTTCCGGCCCGAGCGGGTACGCCGGATCAACTCCCTCTACGCGGCGCAGGCGGACGGTTCGGGTGACATGGTCTCGGACGCGGGGCGCGAGGTGAGCATGGCGGCCTACCCGTACGACAACCTTCCCCGGGACCGGTACGCCTGGACCCAGTACCTGCCCTGCGACCGCTACGAGCGGGAACACCCCGAATTCTGCACGGACCCCGGTTCCTACGGCGGCGTCACCCGGCTCCACCGGGACGACGACCCCCTCCACTACTGCCTCGCGCCCGTCGCCGCGGACTCCCGCGCCTGTCCCGTCCCTTCGCCCGGCGTCCTCCGCTACAGCCGCGCGATCGCCCGTACCGTCGACGGTCTGCGGGCTGTTCGCTGACGCGAGGGACGCCGGAGCGGGGCCGCGTCCGAGGGGTGGTTCGCTGCGTGGGCCTCGGTGCACCGTGTGGCCGCCCATGCCCTGGCGCGCGTCCGCCGCGGGCAGCGAGGTGCGGGCCGCCGGCGAGCGCCGGGCGCACAACTTCCCGCCCCCGACGGCAGAGAGCCCTTCCGTACGCCCGGAACAGCGCGGAGGTATTCATCTCCACCCGCCGTACGATGCTTTTCATGAATCTTGTGGTGTTTTTCCTTTCCCTCGGGATCAGCTGTCGCATAACACGGTTCATAACCAAGGACACTCTTGCCGCGGGCATCCGCTCGTGGGTCGCCGCGCGTTTCGGTGACGACTCGAAGCCCGCCTACCTGGTCACCTGCGGCTGGTGCACGAGCGTCTGGGTGGCCGCGGCCGTGGCCCCGCTGGGGTTCTGGGCGGGGGAGACCGTCGCGTTCCAACTGGTCGCCATGATCCTGACGTTGTCCTACCTGACCGGGCTGGCCGCCAACTGGCTGGACTGATCCGCCGGGTCCTTTTCCGCATCCTCGGTCGGCTTTTCGGGAAGGGGCAGCACCCGAAAGCAACGACCGTTCAGAAATGTATGACAAATTCGGTGTGCGTGTCGGTGTCATCAGGACGGGGGATGATGACTTCGGGTGTCCCCCGTGGTGACCGCGGGCGCGTACCCCGTCGGCAACGCTCCTCGTCGAGGCGGGCGATCCCGCCCCGCGCGGCCCCGTCGACTCCGTCCGCGGTCCCCTCGACCGACTGCGATTCCGCCGGAACGCACGGCGCTCGTCCCCTGGTTCGCACCGCACGCTGCGTCAGTGACCGGTTCATCCGTCAGTGACTCATCAGTCCGTGAGCGGCGGCGCAGGCGCGAGGCCGAGCGCGCGCAGTGACCGGTGGGCGGGCCGGGGCCCCGCCGGGAGGCCAGGGTGGCCATGATCGAAGGAGAATCGCCATGGGATGCAACTGCGGCGGCGGTGCCCGCCGGACCGTCACCGTCTACCGGCTGATCCTGCCGAACGGGGTGATCCGTCAGTACCGGACCTGGCAGGAGGCCGACGCGGCCAACAAGCGTGAGGGCGGCGTCGGCACCATCACCGTGGTCAACGAATAGGCGCGGGCGGCACCCCGGTCGGCGTGCCCTGCCGGAGGTGCCCGCCGCGGATGCGGCCCGGTCGGCAGGTTCGAGCGGCGCCGGGTCCGTGGCCCGCGGCTCTCCGGTGCTGTCGCGGGCGGCGCCCGGTGGGTCGGCCCTGTTCCGGCGGGGCTTCATGGCCCGGGTCGGCCAGGGCACGGGCGGCGTGGGATGATCGAACTGCCGCGCGGTTGATCACTGTGCGCGGGCGCGGCGGCCACGTGGACGCCGTCCCTCTGCCGTAGATGGTACGGATCCCGGTCGCTGCGGCTCGGATGATGCGTGGAGGCGAATGTGCTGATCACTGTCGCGGACGTGGAAGCCGAGGCCGAGCGGATCGCCGGGCATGTCGTACGGACCCCGACGGTGCCGAGCCCCGGGCTGTCCGCACTCCTGGGCGCGCATGTCACCGCGAAACTGGAACTACTGCAGCGCACCGGCTCCTTCAAGGCACGCGGCGCGACGGCGAAGCTGCTCACGCTCAGCGAGGCTGAACGGGCCGCCGGGATCGTAGCGGTGAGCGGCGGCAACCACGGCATCGGGATCGCGGTCATGGCCGGCGCGCTGGACATCAGAGCGACCGTCGTCATGCCACGGTCCGCCCCCGGCCGCGCCGTGGACATCGCCGAGGCCGCCGGGGCGAGCGTCGTCCTCGCTGACACCATGGACGGCGCGTTCGCCCTCGTGGGCGAACTCCGGAGCAAGGGGCTCACCCTGGTCCATCCCTTCGACGACCCTGTCGTCATCGCTGCCCAGGGCACGGTCGGCCTGGAGTTCGCGGAGGATGCCGGGGAGCTCACCGACGTACTCGTCAGCATCGGCGGCGGGGCGCTGATCTCCGGGGTCGCCACCGCGCTGCACGCGCGCCGTCCCGGTGTACGGATCTGGGGCGTGGAGACCGAAGGCGCGCGAGCCATGTCGGATGCCCTGGCCTTCGGAGGGCCGGTGCCGGTCGAACTGTCCTCGGTCGTCTCGACACTGAGCGCCCCCAGCGCCTCACAGCTCACCTACGAGCATGTCTCGGCGCTGGTCACCGATGTCCTCACGGTGACCGACGCCGAGGCCGTGCAGGGCACCCTCGACCTGGCCGACCACGCGAAGGTCTGGGCCGAACCTGCCGCCGGATGCCTGCTGCCCGCAGCACGCCGGGTGCTGGAGCGCGTCGGTGAGGGTGCCAGGCTCGGCCTGGTGGTCTGCGGCGGCAACGCGACGACCGCCGATGTGACCGCCTGGGCCGAGCGCTTCGGGCTGCGCTGACCGCGCAAGCCTCGGCAGCCACTCGGCCTTCGGTGGGAAACCTGGCGGTCACCATGTCCGCTCGCCGTAGCTGTACGAGAACAGGGCCGGGTCAGGGCGCCTTCGCCGCGATGTGCACGATGTCCTGGTGGAAGCCCCGGATGTGCGCCTCCACCAGGTCACCCGCGCGGTCGGCGTCGCCGGCCGCGATCGCCTCGTAGAGCGCGTGGTGTTCGGCGCGCAGCCGCTCGGCCACCGTGCTCCAGTCCGCGAGTTCGTGGAACGCCGTGAGCAGGGTGCGCCGGACCGCGTTGCGCACCGCGATCGTCATGTCGGCCATGAGCCGGTTGCCGCCCGCCTCCGCGATGGCGACATGGAAGCGCGTGTCGTGGTCGTTGAAGGCCTCGAGCGTCAGGGTCGCGTCGTCCATGCGGGCGAGCGGCTCCCGCAGGGCGGCGAGATCCTCGTCGGTCGCGCGCTCGGCCGCCAGCCGGGCGCTGGACCGCTCCAGCGTGGCACGGGCCTCCACCACGTCGGAGAGCGGAAAGTTCGCCAGCGCCATGTGCAGGCGCAGCAGCTGGGTGAGGCCTTCGCTGGGCATGGCCGCGATCACGCTTCCGGAGGAGGGCCCGGTGCCCACCCGGGAGCGCAGGACGCCCTGCGCCTCCAGGACGCGCAGCGCCTCCCGGACGGCGGCCCGGCTGACGCCCAGCAGCTCGACCAGTTCCCGCTCCGGGGGCAGCCGGTCGCCGACGCGCAGATTGCCCGCCAGGATCTGCTCCTCGATCCGGGCCAGCACCAGCTCGAAGGTGCGGGAGCGCGGTACCGGCTCCCAGGCCGCCGTGTCAGCCATGAAAGCCCCTTCACCCTCTGTGTGCGTCGGCCCGCGCCTGCGTGGCCCGGCCGGAGCGGACTCCCCGTGCGTGATGTCTCCCTGATCTTAACTTTCGGGGTATTGGTCAGACCAATTTGGTTCCGGCCGACCTCTGGACACCCCGCGTGCCGCTTCCTAGCGTGTGACCCGTCCAAGCTATGGTCTGACCAAGCTCCACGGAGGTCGCATGTACCAACCCGATCTCGCGCCGGCAGCGGACAGCCTCGGCCTCTCCGCGCTCGTCGCGGCCCTGCCGCTGATCACGCTGTTCGTGCTGCTCGGCGGTTTCCGGCTCAAGGCCCACGTGGCCGGTCTGGCGTCCCTGGCGGTCGCGCTCGTCGTCGCGGTGCTCGGCTACGGGATGCCCGCCGGCCTCGCGCTGCTGTCCGCGAGCGAGGGAGCGGCGTTCGGCCTCTTCCCGATCATGTGGATCGTGGTCACCGCGATCTGGCTCCATCAGCTCACGGTGGTCAGCGGCCGGTTCGAGGACCTCCGCCGCGCGTTCAACCTGATCAGCGACGATCCACGGGTCCAGGCGGTGATCATCGCCTTCTGCTTCGGCGCGCTGCTGGAGGCCCTGGCCGGATTCGGCGCCCCGGTGGCCATCACCGGCGTCATGCTGATGGCGCTCGGCTTCTCCTCCCTCCGGGCGGCGATCACCGTGCTGGTCGCCAACACCGCGCCCGTCGCCTTCGGCGCCATCGCGATTCCGATCATCACCGCGGGCAACCTCACCAAGATCCCGTACCAGGAGATCGGTGCCTACACCGGACGGCAGACGCCGTTGCTCGCCCTCTTCGTCCCCCTGCTGCTGGTGGCGCTCGTCGACGGGCGGCGCGGGATACGGCAGACCTGGCCGGTGGCGCTGGTGTGCGGCGCGGTGTTCGCCGTGGTCCAGTTCGTGAGCGCCAACTACATCTCCGTGGAGCTCACCGACATCCTCGCCTCGCTCGCCGGCCTGGCCGCGGTCGTGGTCGTCCTCCGCTTCTGGCGGCCGCGCGGCGGCGAGGAGGTCCGGGCGGATCTGCGCAGCGGCCGGGACGCCTCTGACGGGGCCGGGCCCGAGCGCGAGCCGGGAGCCCCGGACTCCGGATCCGCTTCCGCACCGGCCGCACCCTCCGCCGGTCCGAGGGAGACGCCCGCCGGCACCCGACCCGCCGCCACTCGACCCGCCGCCACCCGACCCGCCGCCACTCGACCTGCCCCCACTCGACCCACCGGCACCCGACCCGCCGGCACCCGCACGCAGGCCCCTTCCGCTCCCGCCGCGGTGCAGGAGACCGGCAGCCGGCGGACCGTCATGGCGTTTCTGCCCTACCTGCTGGTGATCACTGTCTTCTCGGTGGCCAAGCTGTGGACGCCCGCCAAGGACTTCCTCGCGGACAGCGACCTGATGATCGCGTGGCCGGGGCCTGGACGGGCAGGTGCTCACCGCCGCCGGAAAGCCCGCGACCTCCAGCGTCTACACCTTCCCGTGGCTCTCCTCGCCGGGCACCCTGCTCCTGCTGTCCGGGGCGGTCGTCGCCGCTGTGTACCGGGTGAGCCCCCGGACGGCCGTCCGGGAGTTCGGCGGTACGGTCGCGAAGCTGCGCTGGGCCCTGCTGACCGTCGCCTCCGTGCTGGCGCTCGCCTATGTGATGAACCTCGGCGGGCTCACCCTCACCATCGGCTCCTGGATCGCGGGCACCGGCGCCGCCTTCGCGTTCCTCTCACCGATCCTCGGCTGGCTCGGCACCGCGGTCACCGGCTCGGACACCTCGGCCAACGCCCTGTTCGCCACCCTCCAGCAGGCCGCCGCGGACAAGGCCGGACTCGACCCGACCCTGCTGGTCGCCGCGAACACCTCCGGGGGAGTCGTCGGCAAGATGATCAGCCCTCAGAACCTCACCATCGCCGCCACCGCGGTCGGCATGGTGGGCCGGGAGTCCGAACTCTTCCGAGGAGCCGTCAAGTGGAGCCTGATGCTTCTGCTGGCCATCTGTCTGCTGGTCTTCCTGCAGTCCAACGTCCTCGCCTGGATGCTGCCCTGAGGCCGGTGGACGCTGAGCTGGGACCGGCCGCCGCCCGGACGCGGGTGTCCGCGGCGGGGGCCAGGCCCGGCTCGGGACGGACTCACCGCGTCCGGGGCAGGAACCGGGCCGGAGCCGGAACGACCGTCCCCTGTACCGGAGCACCGGTTCAGGGACGAAGCAAGCACGAGGAAGGAACCATGCGGACCGCACTGTTCATCACCTGTTTCAACGACACGGTGTTCCCGGAGACGGGACACGCCGTGGTCGCCCTGCTGGAACGGCTCGGCTGCACGGTGGACTTCCCGCTCGAGCAGACCTGCTGCGGCCAGATGCACTTCAACACCGGCTACCAGCGCGAATGCCTGCCGCTGGTACGGCGGTTCGCCGAGGTCTTCGCCGACTACGACGCCGTCGTGACCCCCTCCGGGTCGTGTGCCGCCATGGTGCGGGACCACCACGCCGCGCTGGCCTCCCGCGTGGCGCGGGACCCCGGGCTGACCGCGGCGGTCGAGGCCGCGCCCAAGCTGTACGAGCTGTCGGAGTTCCTCGTCGACGTGCTGGGCGTCATCGACGTGGGCGCGTACTTCCCGCACCGGGTCACCTACCACCCCACCTGCCACTCGCTGCGGATGCTGGGCGTCGGCGACCGGCCGCTGCGACTGCTCCGGGCCGTGCGCGGGATCGACCTGGTGGAACTGCCCGCCGCCGAGGAGTGCTGCGGCTTCGGCGGCACCTTCGCCCTCAAGAACTCCGACACCTCCGTCGCCATGTGCGCGGACAAGGTCCGGCACGTACAGGACACCGGGGCGGAGGTGCTGTGCGCCGGGGACAACTCCTGCCTGATGCACATCGGGGGCGCCCTCTCCCGGCTGCGCACCGGCGTCCGGACCCTGCACCTGGCCGAGATCCTCGCCGCCACCGAGGAGAAACCCCTGACGGTCCGGCCCGAGAAGCCGCGGCGGGGCCGCGGCGCCGCCCGAGGAGCGTGCACCCGATGAAGAACACCACCTACCTCGGCATGCCGGCCTTCCCCGAGGCGGCCGGCCGGTCCCTGACCGACACCCAGCTGCGCCGCAACCTCGCGCACGCCACCCACACCATCCGGGAGAAGCGGGCCGACGCCGTCGGAGAGCTCGACGACTGGGAGGAGCTGCGCGAAGCCGGCCGCGCCATCAAGGAACGGACCCTGCGTCACCTCGACCACTACCTGATCGAGCTGGAGGAGCGGGTGACCGCCGCGGGCGGGCAGGTGCACTGGGCGCGGGACGCCGAGGAGGCCAACCGGATCGTGGTCGGCCTCGTCCGCGACACCGGCGAGTCCGAGGTCGTCAAGGTCAAGTCGATGGCCACGCAGGAGATCGGCCTCAACGAGGCGCTGGCGGACGCCGGAATCGCCGCGTACGAGACGGATCTCGCCGAGCTCATCGTGCAGCTCGGCGACGACCGCCCCTCGCACATCCTGGTACCGGCGATCCACCGCAACCGCGCGGAGATCAAGGAGATCTTCCTGCGGGAGATGGCCCGGCACGGCACCCCGGCCCCCGACGATCTGACCGACGACCCCCGCCGGCTGGCGGAAGCCGCCCGGACCCATCTGCGGGACAAGTTCCTCACCGCCAAGGTCGGCGTCTCGGGCGCCAACTTCCTGGTGGCGGAGACCGGCACCGCCGTCGTGGTGGAGTCCGAGGGCAACGGGCGGATGTGCCTCACCCTCCCCGAGACGCTCATCTCCGTCGTCGGCATCGAGAAGGTCGTCCCCACCTGGCAGGACCTGGAGGTGTTCCTCCAGACCCTGCCCCGCTCCTCCACCGGCGAGCGGATGAACCCCTACACCTCGACCTGGACCGGTACCGCCGACGGCGACGGGCCGCGCGCCTTCCACCTGGTGCTCCTGGACGGCGGACGGACCGACACGCTCGCCGACGAGGTGGGCCGCCAGGCACTGAACTGCATCCGCTGCTCGGCCTGTCTGAACGTCTGCCCGGTCTACGAGCGCGCCGGCGGCCACGCCTACGGATCCGTCTATCCCGGACCGATCGGCGCCATCCTCAGCCCGCAGCTCAGGGGCACCGGGTCGGCCGTGGACCGCTCGCTGCCCTACGCGTCGACCCTGTGCGGCGCCTGCTACGAGGTCTGCCCCGTCAAGATCAACATTCCGGAGGTGCTGGTCCATCTGCGGGCCCGGGTTGTCGACGAGAGCCGCGAACGGCGCCTGCCGACCCCGGAACGGATGGCGATGACCGCCGCGCGCTGGGTGCTCTCGGCCCCGTCGCGCCTGGCCGTGGCCCAGCGCGCGGGTGCGCTGTTCGGCCGGCTGGTCTCCCGGGAGGGCCGGATCGGCCGGCTGCCGGGCCCGCTGTCGGGGTGGACCGACGCCCGGGACGCGCCGGCCCCGGCACCGGAGAGTTTCCGCGACGCGTGGAAGAGGACGCACCGATGAGCGCACGTGACGAGATCCTGGGGCGCGTCCGCCGCGCCCTCGCCGACGTCCCCCGCGGCGAACGGCCCGCGGACGTCCCCGTGGCCCGCGGCTACGCGACCGGCGGCCGTCCGCCCGCCGGTTCGGCGGAGGCCGTCTCCCTGCTGGCCGAACGGCTCGCCGACTACGGCGCGTCGGTGCGGCTGGAGGACCACCGGGACGCGGCGGCCGCCGTGGCCGACGCGCTCGCCGCCGGTGGGGTCCGCCAGGTGGTGGTGCCGCCGGGGCTCCCCGAGGCGTGGCGGTCCGGTACCGGCGCCGAGGTGCTCCACGACGAACCGCCGCTGTCCGTGGCGGAGCTGGACGCCGCCGACGCCGTCGTCACCACCGCGGCCTCGGCGATCGCGGCCACCGGGACCCTCGTCCTCGACGGCGGCCCGGGGCAGGGGCGCAGGGCACTGACCCTGGTGCCCGACCGTCACCTCTGCGTGGTGCGTGCGGAGCAGGTCGTCGCCTCGGTGCCGGAGGCACTGGCCCGGCTCGACCCCGCCCGGCCGCTGACCCTGATCTCCGGCCCGTCCGCGACCAGCGACATCGAGCTGGACCGGGTGGAGGGCGTGCACGGGCCGCGCCGGCTGGAGGTGCTCATCCTGCGGTGACGGCGGGGCTCCGGGGCCGGGGCGTGGTGGCGCGGGGCGGCGTTCGGGAGCGGGCGCCGGGCTCCGTCGCCCTCGCCCGTCGTTCGCCGTTCGCCGTTCGCCGTTCGCCGTTCGCCGTTCGCCGTTCGCCGTCCATCGTCTGTCGTCGTCATCGGCCGGCCCCGGGGCCGTGGGCGTCCTGCCCCGGCCTCCGGAGCGCTCGTCCACGGTGACGACGGGCCCGTCCCTCGGTGACCCTGCTCATGAGCACGAGTAGGGTCCCTCACGTGTGTGCTGAGCGACGACACCGGCAGCTGCCCCGGACCCCGGCACCCGGGGGCCAGGTCAGGGCCGGGTCCCGTGCGTCCGCGGCGGGTCCGGCGGTCGGCGCGGCGCTCCCCGATCCGGGCACGGAGGTGGCCGAGGTATGAAGCTGACGATTCTCGGGGGCGGTGGCTTCCGCGTCCCGCTGGTGTACGGCGCCCTCCTCCGGGACCGGGGCGAGGGGCGGGTCACCGATGTGACCCTGTACGACCTCGACCCCGGCCGCCTGGCGGCCGTCCGCCGCGTCCTCACCGAGCAGGCCGGCCGCGCCACGGCAACCGGCTCCACGGCAACCGGCTCCACCGCCATCGGCGACACCGTCACCGCTTCCCGGGCCGCCGACTCCACCCCCGGCGGCTCCGCCGGCCCGGCCTCCACCGGCGACCCGGGCCCGGCCCCCGCAGGGCCCGCCGAAGCCCCGCGGGTCACCGTGACCACCGACCTCGACGAGGCCCTCCGCGGAGCCGACTTCGTGTTCTCCGCGATCCGCGTCGGAGGGCTGGAGGGCCGCGCCGCCGATGAACGCGTCGCCCTGGCCGAGGGCGTCCTGGGCCAGGAGACGGTCGGTGCGGGCGGCATCGCGTACGGTCTGCGCACCGTTCCCGTCGCCACCGGCATCGCCCGCCGGATCGCCGAACTCGCCCCGGACGCCTGGGTCATCAACTTCACCAACCCGGCAGGGCTCGTCACGGAAGCGATGTCCCGGTACCTTGGCGACCGCGTCATCGGCATCTGCGACTCGCCCGTCGGACTGGGCCGCCGGGTCGCCCGCGCCCTCGGAGCCGATCCGGACCGGGCGTGGCTCGACTACGCCGGTCTCAACCACCTCGGCTGGCTCCACGGACTGCGCGTCGCCGGCCGGGACGAGCTGCCCCGGCTGCTGGCGGACACCCGGGCCCTGACCTCGTTCGAGGAGGGCAAGCTGTTCGGCGCCGACTGGCTGCGCTCCCTCGGCGCCATCCCCAACGAGTACCTCCACTACTACTACTTCCAGCGGGAAGCGGTGCGGGCCGCGCAGCAGGCACCGCAGACCCGCGGCGCGTTCCTCCGGGACCAGCAACGGCGGTTCTACGCGCGGACGGAGGACTCCACCACCTCCGCACTGGACGCCTGGAACAGCACACGGGCGGAGCGCGAGGCCACCTACATGGCCGAGAACCGCGAGACGGCGGGAGCAGGCGACCGCGCGGCCGACGATCTGGAGGGCGGCGGCTACGAGCAGGTCGCGCTCGCCCTGATGCGGGCCATCGCCCGGAACGAGCGCGCCACCCTCATCCTCAACGTCCGCAACCGCGCCACCCTGGGCGTCCTGGACGACGACGCGGTCGTCGAAGTGCCGTGCTCCGTGGACGCGAACGGCGCCCACCCCGTCGCCGTCTCCCCGCTGCCCGACCATGCGACCGGGCTGGTGACCAGCGTCAAGGCCGTCGAACGGGCCGTGCTGGCGGCAGCCGGGAGCGGTTCCCGCGCCCTGGCGGTGCAGGCCTTCGCGCTGCACCCGCTGGTCGACTCGGTGCACATCGCCCGGCGGCTGGTGGACGGCTATGCCGCCGCGCACCCCGCCCTGGCCCACCTGCGTCACTGACCTGCGGTGGCATCCGCTCCCGCATCCGCTCCCGCAGCCGTGTCACCGACCGGACCGCCCCGGCCGGTCACGTCGCCGTCCTGCGCTCCGGCACCACGGCGTCAGCCGACGTCCCGGGGCCGGAACCGGATGCTGATGCGTGGACCGACCGGTTTCGACGTCTTGGGAATCGCGTGCTCCCAGGTGCGCCGGCAGGAACCGCCACCGCCTCGCCGCTCCACCTGCCGCCGGCGTTCCGGTGGGCCGGGCGGGTGATTGTCCGGCCGTTCCGGGAAAGACCGCGACCCGTCAGAAAGCCTGCTCTGCACGGTAATTGTCGAGAACGCGGTCCCGTGACTCCGGATCGCCGGCCGTCGGGGCTCGGGCATACTGTGCGAATGCCTGCGCAGACCAGAATTCCGGCGTTGATCCATCAGACGTGGAAGGACGCGGACGTGCCCGCGAAATGGCGGGAGTGGGCCGACTCCTGGCGGCGTCACCACCCTGGCTGGGAATACCGGCTGTGGACCGACACGGACAATCGGGAGTTTCTTGAGGAGCACTACCCCTGGTTCCTGTCGATTTACGACGGATACCCCGACGGAATCATGCGGGCGGACGCGATTCGCTACTTTCTGCTCGATCATTTCGGCGGGCTGTATGTGGATATGGATTTCGAGTGCCTGCGCCCGGTGCACGATCTCCTCTCCGGACACGAACTCGTCCTCGGCCGCGAGCCCGAGGCCCACACCCGGCTGCTGCTGGCCCGCCGGGGCGGCCTCGACCGCATCGTGGGCAACGCCTTCATCGCCTCCCGGCCCGGTCACCCCTTCTGGGCGCACGCCCACCGGCAGCTCGTCGCGGCCCACCGGATGCCCGGCCCCCTCGACGCGACCGGCCCCTTCTGGCTCACCCGCGCCCTCGGGTCCGCCCCCGACTCCGGCACCGCCCCCGGCTCCGGCACCGTCACCGTTCTCGGCCCCGAACTGCTGTACCCGGGACTGAGCCCCTACGCCACCGAGCTGTTCGGCCCCCAGGAGATCGACCGCGACCGCGCCTACGCCCTGCACCACTGGTCGGGCAGCTGGGCCACCGAGTCCGCCGGTCCGCCCCGGACCACGACCACCCGGAGAGTGCGCTTCTGGGCCAACCAGGAGCTGCAGCCCTTCGCCGACGGCACCCTCGACGTCGACGCCCAGCGCCGCCGCTGGGCCGCGGGCGCCCCCGCACCGCGCGTCTCCTGCCTCATGGTGACCAAGGACCGGCCCGCACTCGCCCGGCGCGCGATCGCCTGCTTCCTCGCCCAGACCTACCCGAACCTGGAACTGGTCGTGGTGGACGACGGCGCCGACGACACCCTCGAAGGCCATGTACGGGCCCTGGACGACCCGAGGATCCGGCTCCACCGGCTGGCCCCCGACGGACGGACGCTCGGCGAACTCCGCAACGTCGCCGTGGACCAGGCCGGCGGCTCCTACGTGTGCCAGTGGGACGACGACGACCTCTACGACCCGGAACGCCTCGAGGTCCAGATGGCGGCACTGCTCTCGCTCGGCGCCGACGCGTGCTTCCTCGCCCGGGAGCGGCTGTGGTGGCCGGCCCGCCGCAGGATCGCCACCTCCTGCGGGCGGCTGTGGGAGGGCTCCATGGTGTGCGCGAAGGAACGGCTCGCGCGCTACCCGGCCCAGCGCCGCGGCGAGGACACCCCGGTGACCGAACAGGTGGCGCGCACCGGCCGGATCGTGTCCGTGGACGCGCCGGAGCTCTACACCTACGTCTTCCACGAGAACAACACCTTCGACGCCGCCCACTTCGCCCGGCACTTCGAGGTGGCCACCGACATCTGCGAGGGAGGCGCGGCCTACGCCGAGCGGGTCCTCGCCATGGCGGCCCGGCTCCCGCTGGACCCGCGGGACTGCGTCCACGCCGAGACCGAACCCGTGACCGAACCCGCGGCCGGGCCCGTGACCGTACCGCGGGGACGCGAGGCGCATACCGTCGAGCCCGCGCCGTCCCCCGCCGCGGAGCGCCCGCCGGTGCTGGTGCTCACCCCGGTCAAGGACGCCGCCACCTTCCTGCCGCGCTATCTGAACCGGCTGAGCGCGCTGGACTATCCGCGTGAGGCGCTCTCGCTCGGTCTGCTGGAGGGCGACAGCGGGGACAACACCTGGGACATGCTGCAGAGCGTCCTCCCCGAGCTGCGCGCGGAGTACCGCAACGTCACCCTGATCCGCCGGAACTTCGACTTCCGGCAAGCCGGCCCCCGCTGGCGGACCGGTGCCCAGCGGCAGCGCCGGTCGGTGCTCGCCAGGGCGCGCAACCACCTCCTGGCGCATGCCCTCACCGACGAGAGCTGGGTCCTCTGGCTCGACGTCGATGTCGCCGGCTATCCCGCCGACCTCGTCCAGCGCCTGCTCGGCGCGGGGAAGGACATCGTCGTCCCGCACTGCGTGACCGCGCCCGGCGGGCCCACCTACGACCTCAACACCTTTGTCCGGCAGCCCGGTTCCGGTGCCCTCAACTGGTCCCAGTGGATCCGGGACGGCATCCTCCAGCCGCCGCGCGGATTCGGCCGGACGTATCTCGAGGACCTGCGCGGTCAGGAGCTCGTCCGGGTCGACTCCGTCGGCGGTACGGCGCTGCTGGTCCGCGCCGACGTGCACCGTGACGGCCTGGTCTTCCCGCCCTTCCCGTACCAGCACCTCATCGAGACCGAGGGGCTGGCCGCGATGGCCCGTGACATGGGGACCGCCTGCTGGGCGCTGCCCACCCTGGAGGTACTGCACCCGCACCGTGCCTCGGAGCTCCCTAAGGCCGCGGCGGCGACCATTTCCTGATTCCGCGACGAGCACTTTCGCGCGCGCCGGTGCCGGCGGCCGGGAGGGAACTCCCGGCCGCCGGAAATTGTCCGTTCAATAAATCGCTCCCGTCGCGAGCGGCCGCCGAAAGATCATCGAGCGGGAGAATCCCCAAGGCGACACGACGGGACTGCGCAATATGGAGTAGTTGCTTTGACGGGTGGCGTCCGCCCCTTACCGTGAGCCCGACTCTCACCGTCGGGCTCGTCGCCCTTACGAGCCGCTCCGGTTCTCAGAAAAAGAAAGGCGTCAATGTGAAAACCCGCCTCATCACCTCCCTGGCCCTTCCCGCGGCCATGGCGACTGCCGGACTGCTCAACACCGCCGAGGCCGCCTACGCCGACGCGGGCGCGGACCACAAGATGTCGGGCGGCACGCACGACATGGCGACTCAGGGAGACGGGCACCACTGCCCGCCGATCGGCAACATCACCTGGGTCGACTACGGTCACGGCCACTGCTCGCCCATCGGCAACATCCCGTTCTTCGACCACGGTTACGGGCACCACTGCCCGCCGATGGGCAACGTGACCATCGTCGACTACGGGCACCACTGCCCGCCGGTGGCCAACGCCACGTTCTTCGACTACGGGCTGCAGACGGAGCAGTTCGTGAACGAGATCGCGGGGCCCGCCCTCGGGCGGCGCTGAGACGAGGCCGGCTCCGGGGCCGCGGCACACCGCCCGCGACCCCGGACCAGGCCCGGCGGCATCCCGCCGTGACACACGGCGGCACAGCAGGCATCGCACCCCTCCGCTCGACGTGAAAGACGGCACATGCATCACAGCTCCGACCCGGCGGTCTCCGTGGTCATCCCCTGTCACGACTACGGCCGCTACCTCCCGCAGGCCTTGGACAGCGTGCTCGCCCAGACGTTCCGCGACTGGGAACTCGTCATCGTCGACGACGGCAGCACCGACGACAGCGCCGAGGTCGCCCGGTCCCTCATCGCCCGGTACCCGGAGCGCCGGATGCGCCTGGTCGAACAGGCCAACGCCGGGGTGTCCGCGGCCCGCAACACCGGCATCGCCGCCGCCACCGGCCGCTACATCCTGCCGCTGGACGCCGACGACGTGATCGCCCCGACGATGCTGGAGAAGACCACCGCGATTCTGGACGGCGACCCCGCCGTCACGATCGCCTCCACCGACGTCTTCGCCTTCACCGAGGACGACCTCCCGCCGCAGGTGCTCCCCCTACCCGCGTACAGCAAGGACCTGCTGCTCCAGCGGCTGATCATGTTCTACTGCTCGCTGTACCGGCGCGAGGCATGGGAGACCGTGGGCGGCTACAACGAGGCCATGCGGGCCGGTGAGGACTGGGATTTCTGGATCGGCTGCGCGGAGCAGGGCTTCGAGGCCCACCACATCCACGAGCCGCTGTTCGGGGCACGGAACAAGGACACCGGGCTCCACCTGGAGGCCGCCGAGAACGACCTGGCGATCCGGGCGCGGATCGTGGCCAACCACCCGCAGCTGTTCAAGCCGGTCACCCGGGACTGGGCGCAGGTCGTCCTCACCGGCGACGCCGACCGCTGCCGGCACGACGCGGCGGTGCCCGACGACATCCTCACCCGGGCCGCCGAGATGGACCAGTTCCTCCAGTCGGTGATGGCGCTGCAGCGCACCGCTCGCCTGCAGTACCACCACATCAAGTACTTGGAGAAGGCGCTGCAGGCACAGACCGGGGGACCGGCCCCGGTGGGTCCGCAGGCTCAGGAGGGGCCGACGTCCGCGCGCGGCACCGAGCCCCTCGTGCCCCCGCACCCGACGGCACCCCAGGACCGGACAGCCGCCCCCTCGGCCGTGTGAGACGGCAGTCGCACAGCACACCCAGGCTCCCCCGCTCGTCGCCCGGCCGCCGCTGTCCCCGCCCGCCCGGCCGGGGACAGCGGCCTGTGAACGCCGAACCGCCCCGTACGTCGCTCAAGGACGTTACGGGGCGGCTCCGTTCACGGACGCTTCACGGAGGGGGCGGTTGCGTTCACGGACGTTTCGCGGACGGGGCTGCTGCGTCCACGACGGGGCTGTTTGCGTACACGGACGAGAGAAAAGCCTCGCTCCCCGCCGGGCTGAAGGCTGCTTCCGCGAGGGAGACGGAAAGATCACCGGCAGGGAGCGAGGGGTCGGGGGAGCGGGTCCGGCGCCGCGGTCGCACCGGCTGTGACGGGTCGACCGGCGGTCGAGCCGCCGGACGGGATCAGGCCCGGCCCGGTGTGGTGTCGCGGCCGGCGGGAGCGAGGCGGCGGAACAGGCCGTGGCCGGTCGTTCGGAGTGTCAGGAAAGGGAGGGACGCCCGGTCGGCGAGGTGTGACACCTCATAGGCCTCCAATGTCGGTCACCCGGAACCGTGCATGTGGCTCTCTCCTCATCAACGCCGAAGTCCACGGGGGAGTCACGGCCCCGGTGGCAATTCCTCGTCGACGGGCGGCACCGGACGACGGGCCGCGCGGTGCCGAGCGGGCGCGCCCGGCCGAACGGGTGGGCGCGGGGTACCGGCCCATCACGGGGCCGTTGTGCAAGGCGCTGCACACACGAGGGATCTCCCTGTGCTTCTGAGCCCTTCCGCTCGTATGGCGTGCGAGCGGCAGAGCTCATGGCATTTCCGTGCGGTGACATCCGGGGGCCCCACTGCGCCCACCGCGTCGGCCCGGCGGAACTCCTTGAATGCGGAATGATGTCGGCGACCCTCCGGGTGCCGGTTCCGGCCGTCGCGTCCCGGCTCGTGTGTCATTCCATCGGCCGGCGTAATGGACCGCTCATGGACCGCACCTGTGAATCACGCCGAGGATGCGGCCACTTGAATCAATGGCCGAGTTCGGTCGCGTGAATTATTAGACCGTTGGGATGGCTTTCGGGGACGCGCCGCCGGATAGGTCTTTTGTCGCTGAGCGAGACCCCTCCACAGAGGTGATACTCGGACCTGTTCTTCCATCCGGAGAAGAGCTGAGAATGGAGAGACTGATGCGTACAGCCCTCAAGATGTCCGTGATGGCGATCGCCGTGGTCGCCGCGCTGGGCACCTCGGCCGCGACCGCCGGCGCCCACGAGAAGAAGAAGGACGACGACAAGCAGATCAACATCTGCGGCAACGTCGACCAGAGCGCCTTCGCCTTCGACGACGCCTACCTCGCGGACGTCCGCCAGGAGGCCGAGGGACCGGTCTTCTGTCAGAACGGTGAGCACAACACGGCGATCAACGACGAGTCGGAGACGAGCCTCGTCTACTACGGCGTGCTCGACGGGATCCTCTGACCTTCGTCCGCCGACGGCACCGGCGCCGCACCCCGGTGACGGAACCGGTATTCCGCACATGCGGTGGGAGTGCTCGAGGGGTGAATCCCTGAAAAGTGCTCCGAGAGCGAGAAACGCGTCCGTGGTCCGGGCGCGTTTCTCGCTTTACTGCTGCGGAGGAACTGAGGTGTGGGCGGCGCCCGTTGCAATCGGACGGCTCGGTGGAGACGCGCCGTACCGGAGCGGTGGCAGCTCCGGCGGAAATGTGCCCCGGGCCGCGTCACCGGCATTCGGCGGTAAGCAACATTGTCCTATCAGCGGGTCCGGTGCGTGCGGCCGGTGACGCCGTGATCCGCGGGCAGAGGCCGCGAGGAAAGTCGACGGCCATTCGAGTGACGATCAGTTACTCCCGAAGAAACGTGACGTTGTGCAGGGAGCCGTCCGCGAGCAAGGGGCGGCAGCTACACGCTTACTGAGGGAGTTTCGCCATGAAGGCAATCAAGAGCATCGCTGTCGTCGGTGTCGCGGCGGGCATGCTGGCCGCGGGTGCGGGCGTCGCCACGGCGCACGACGGTGGCAAGGCCAAGGGCCACGAGGAGAAGAGCCGTCATCACAAGAAGGCCCACAAGAACCACAACATCAAGGTCGTCAAGAAGGTCACCTACGTGGAGGACGACAGCGTCAAGGGTGCCGCCCTGGGCTCCCCGGGATTCGGCTCGGGCAACCTGACCCAGATCGTCACCACCCCGCAGACCAACGCCTGCGGCCTGACCACCAACGCCCTCGGCGGCGTGCTGAACTCGTCGTTCGGCAACCGCTGCGAGAACCGCTGACACCGCTGGACTTCGCGCACCTCGGAGAAGCACACACGGCTCTCCGCCCGGTGTGACGCCGCACGAGCCCCCGGCCTTCCGGCCGGGGGCTCGTCCCGTGCAAGGCGGCACGGCCACGCCGGGCCGCTGGATGCGGGCCCGGCGTGGTGGTGCGTTCCGGTGACGCGGTGTGGGTCAGGGCAGGAGCGGCGTCGGCTGGAAGGTGAGCGTTGCCGTTGCCGACGACGGACTGAGGCAGGCGGCGCCTGCGAACGAGGCCGTGTACGTATTGGCCGTGATCACGACCGGTGAGACGGTCTTGTTGGGCGGTGCCAGCGTCGCCACGCCGCTGGCATTGGTGACCGCGGTGCCGAGCAGGATCGGGCCGCCGGTCGCGTTGGCGGTGAAGGTGATGGTCTGGCCGGAGATCGGAGCGTTGGTCACCGTGTTCTTGAGCGTGGCGCTCATCGCCGGGATGACCAGGGTGCCGTTGGTGCGCAGCCGAATCTGAGCCGGCGGAGCCGTCAGGGTGGTCGAGGTGCCGGTTGTCGTGACGCTCACCGTTCCGGTGGAGGTCAGGAAGCAGCCGTCACCGCTGTAGACCGCGGTGATGGTTCCGGAGGTCAGCGTGGTGCTGGTGAAGCAGGCCTGCCCGCCGGCGTTGACCGCGACGGTCTGGTTGAGTCCGCCCGGCCCGGTGAAGGTGACGGTTCCGGTCGGGGTGCCCGATCCCGGCGGGGTGGCCGTCACGGTGGCGCAGACGGTGACGGACTGGCCGCAGGTCGACGGGTTCGGAGCGGCCGTGACGACCGTCGTCGAGGCCGACTTGTTCCGGGTCAGGACCACGGTGCCGGTGGAGCCGGTGAAGCAGGGGTCCTCGCCGTTGTAGACCGCCGTCACCGTGCCCGAGCCCACCGTGGTGCTGGTGACGCAGGCCTGGCCTCCGGCGTTGAGGGTGACGGTCTGGTTGAGTCCGCCGGGTCCGGTGAACGTGACGGTTCCGGTGGGTGTGCCGGAGCCGGGCGGGTTGGCGGTGACGATGGCGCAGATGGTGACGGTCTGCCCGCAGACCGACGGGTTGGGCGCGGCGGTGACCGTGGTGGTCGTCGCCGCTTCGTTCCGCGTGATGGTCACGGTGCCGGACGAGCCCGCGAAGCAGGGCCCTTCACCGTTGTAGGTGGCGGTGATGGTGCCCGCGGCCAGGGTGCTGCTGGTGATGCAGGCCTGGCCGCTGGCGTTGAGGGCGACGGTCAGGTTGAGTCCGCCCGGCCCGGTGAAGGTGACCGTTCCGCTCGGGGTGCCCGATCCCGGCGCGTTGGTGGTGACGGTGGCGCAGACGGTGACGGACTGGCCGCAGACCGACGGGTTGGGCGCGGCGGTGACCGTGGTGGTGGTGGCCGCTTCGTTGACCGTGACGCTCACGGTGCCGGTGGAGCCGGTGAAGCAGGGGTCTTCACCGTTGTAGGTGGCGGTCACGGTTCCGGTGGCCAGGGCGGTGGTGGTGACGCAGGCCTGTCCGCCGGCGTTGAGGGTGGCGGTTTGGTTGAGTCCGCCGGGTCCGGTGAAGGTGACCGTGCCGGTCGGGGTGCCGGAGCCGGGCGGGTTGGCGGTCACGGTGGCGCACAGGGTGACCGTCTGTCCGCAGACCGACGGGTTCGGCGTCGCGGTGACCGAGGTCGTGGTGGCCGCTTCGTTCCGGGTGATGACCACCGTGCCGGACGAGCCCGCGAAGCAGGGGCCTTCGCCGTTGTACGTCGCGGTGATGGTGCCTGCGGCCAGGGTGCTGCTGGTGATGCAGGCCTGTCCGCCGGCGTTGACCGCGACGGTCAGGTTGAGTCCGCCGGGTCCGGTGAACGTGACGGTTCCGGTGGGTGTGCCGGAGCCGGGCGGGTTGGTGGTGACGGTGGCGCAGACGGTGACGGACTGGCCGCAGACCGACGGGTTCGGTGTGGCGGTCACCGTGGTGGTGGTGGCCGCTTCGTTGACCGTGACGCTCACGGTGCCGGTGGAGCCGGTGAAGCAGGGGTCTTCACCGTTATAGGTGGCGGTGACGGTTCCCGTCGCCAGGGCGGTGGTGGTGATGCAGGCCTGGCCGGTGGCGTCGAGGGCGACGGTCTGGTTGAGTCCGCCGGGTCCGGTGAAGGTGACCGTGCCGGTCGGGGTGCCGGAGCCGGGCGGGTTGGCGGTCACGGTGGCGCACAGGGTGACCGTCTGCCCGCAGACCGACGGGTTCGGTGTGGCCGTCATCGCGGTCGTCGTCGATGCTTCGTTCCGGGTCAGGACCACGGTGCCGGTGGAGCCGGTGAAGCAGGGGTCCTCGCCGTTGTAGACCGCCGTCACCGTGCCCGAGCCCACCGTGCTGCTGGTGATGCAGGCCTGTCCGCCGGCGTTGAGGGACACCGTCTGGTTGAGTCCGCCCGGCCCGGTGAAGGTGACGGTTCCGGTCGGGGTGCCCGATCCCGGCGGGTTGGCGGTGACGGTGGCGCAGATGGTGACGGTCTGCCCGCAGACCGACGGGTTCGGTGCCGCGGTGACCGTGGTGGTGGTGGCCGCTTCGTTGCGGGTGATGGTCACGGTGCCGGTGGAGCCGGCGAAGCAGGGGCCTTCGCCGTTGTAGGTGGCGGTGATGGTGCCTGCGGCCAGGGTGCTGCTGGTGAAGCAGGCCTGTCCGCTCGCGTTGAGGGTGACGGTCTGGTTGAGTCCGCCGGGTCCGGTGAAGGTGACACTCCCGGTGGGTGTGCCCGACCCCGGGGCGTTGGTGGTGACGGTGGCGCACAGGGTGACCGACTGTCCGCAGACCGACGGGTCGGGTGTGGCCGTGACCGTGGTGGTGGTGGAGGCCTCGTTGACGGTGACTGCGGCGGTGCCGATGGAGCCGGTGAAGCAGGTGTCCTCGCCGTTGTAGGTGGCCGTGACGGTTCCGGTGGCCAGCACGCTGGAGGTGATGCAGGCCTGTCCGCCGGCGTTGAGGGTGGCGGTCTGGTTGAGTCCGCCGGGTCCGGTGAAGGTGACGGTTCCGGTGGGTGTGCCGGAGCCGGGCGGGTTGGCGGTCACGGTGGCGCAGATGGTGACGGTCTGCCCGCAGACCGACGGGTCGGGGGTCGCGGTGACCGTCGTGGTGGTGGCCGCTTCGTTGCGGGTGATGGCCACGGTGCCGGTGGAGCCGGCGAAGCAGGGGCCCTCGCCGTTGTAGGTGGCGGTGATGGTGCCGCCGACCAGGGTGCTGCTGGTGATGCAGGCCTGGCCGGTGGCGTCGAGGGCGACGGTCAGGTTGAGTCCGCCGGGTCCGGTGAAGGTGACGGTCCCGGTGGGTGTGCCCGATCCCGGGGCGTTGGTGGTGACGGTGGCGCAGACGGTGACGGACTGGCCGCAGACCGACGGGTTCGGCGTCGCGCTCACGGTCGTCGTCGTGGAGGCCTCGTTGACCGTGATGGCCACGGTGCCGGTGGAGCCGGCGAAGCAGGGGCCCTCGCCGTTGTAGGTGGCGGTGACGGTTCCGGTGCCCAGGGCGGTGGTGGTGACGCAGGCTTGGCCGCTGGCGTTGAGGGTGGCGGTCTGGTTGAGTCCGCCGGGTCCGGTGAAGGTGACCGTTCCGCTCGGGGTACCCGACCCGGGCGGGTTGGTCACGACGGTGGCGCAGAGGGTGACCGTCTGTCCGCAGACCGACGGGTCGGGGGTGGCCGTGACCGTGGTGGTGGTGGACGCTTCGTTGACGGTGACCGCGGCGGTGCCGACGGAGCCGGCGAAGCAGGGGCCTTCACCGTTGTACGTCGCGGTGACGGTTCCGGTGGCCAGGGCGGTGGTGGTGACGCAGGCTTGGCCGCTGGCGTTGAGGGTGGCGGTCTGGTTGAGTCCGCCGGGTCCGGTGAAGGTGACCGTTCCGCTCGGGGTGCCCGATCCCGGCGCGTTGGTGGTGACGGTGGCGCAGACGGTGACCGTCTGTCCGCAGACCGACGGGTCGGGTGTGGCCGTGACCGTGGTGGTGGTGGAGGCCTCGTTGACGGTGACCGTGGCGGTGCCGATGGAGCCGGTGAAGCAGGTGTCCTCGCCGTTGTAGGTGGCGGTGACGGTTCCGGTGGCCAGCACGCTGGTGGTGACGCAGGCCTGCCCGCTCGCGTTCAGGCTGACGGTCTGGTTGAGTCCGCCGGGTCCGGTGAAGGTGACCGTGCCGGTCGGGGTGCCGGAGCCGGGCGGGTTGGCGGTGACCGTCGCGCAGAGGGTGACCGTCTGTCCGCAGACGGACGGGTCGGGGGTCGCGGTGACCGTGGTGGTGGTGGACGCTTCGTTGACGGTCACTTCGGCGGTGCCGACGGAGCCGCTGAAGCAGGTGGCCCCGTTGTAGGTGGCGGTGACCGTCCCGGTGCCCGGCGTGGTGCTCGTGAAGCAGGCCTGGCCGGTGGCGTCGAGGGCGACGGTCTGGTTGAGTCCGCCGGGTCCGGTGAAGGTGACGGTCCCGGTGGGGATTCCGGAGCCGGGCGGGTTGGTGGTGACGGTGGCACAGACAGTGATGGTCTGTCCGCAGACCGACGGGTCGGGGGTCGCGGTGACCGTGGTGGTGGTGGACGCCGGGTTGACGGTCACCGTCGTAGTGGCCACCGAACTGGAGACGCAGGTGTCACCGTTGTAGGTGGCGGTGACGGTCCCGCTGGACAGCGTGGTGCTGGTGAAGCAGGCCTGGCCGGTGGCGTCGAGGGTGACGGTCTGGTTGAGTCCGCCGGGTCCGGTGAAGGTGACGGTCCCGGTGGGGATTCCGGAGCCGGGCGGGGTGACGGCCACGGTGGCGCACACCGTCACCGACTGCCCGCACACGGACGGGTTCGGCGTGGCCGTGACCGTGGTCGTCGAATCGGCCGCGTTCACCGTCACCGTGGTCGTGGCGACGGAGCCGGTGAAGCAGGTGTCACCGTTGTAGGTGGCGGTGACGGTTCCGGAGGCGAGGGTGGTGCTGGTGAGGCAGGCCTGGCCGGTGGCGTCGAGGGTGACGGTCTGGTTGAGTCCGCCGGGTCCGGTGAAGGTGACGGTCCCGGTGGGGATTCCGGAGCCGGGCGGGTTGGCGGTGACCGTCGCGCACAGGGTGACGGACTGTCCGCAGACCGACGGGTCCGGCGTCGCGGAGACGACGGTGGTGGTGGCGGCTTCGTTGACCATGGCGTCGGCAGACCCGCTCGACGCCGCGAAGCAGGTGTCGCCGCCGTAGGTGGCCGTCACGCTGCCGCTGCTGAGCTCGGTGGTGGTGAAACAGGCCTGGCCGGTGGCATCCACCGCCACCGTCTCGCTGAGCCCGCCGGGTCCGGTGAACACGACCGAACCCGTCGGGGTTCCGGTCGCCGGAGCCTCCGCGGTGACGGTCGCGCACACCGTGACGGACTGCCCGCACACCGACGGGTCGGGGGAGACCGTCACCGCCGTGTCCGACTGTGCCTGGATGACGTTCTGCGTCACGAACCCGGAGGTGTCGCCCGCAAAGTTGGCGTCGCCGGAGTAGGCGGCGGCGACGAGGTGCGGGCCGACGCTGAGGTTGCTCACCGTGGCCTGCGCCTGCCCCGAGGCGTCGACGGGGGCGATCAGCGGTGGTCCGTCGGCGCTGATGATGAACGTCACCGTGCCGGTCGGGGTGCCGGCGCCGGGAGGAACGGGAGCGACCTGCGCGGTCAGGGTGATGGTCTCTCCGCAGACCGCCGGGTTGGGACTCGTGGTCAGGACGACGGTGGTCAGGGCCGGGGTGACCACCTGCGTGTCCGCGCCGGTGGACGGATCGAGGTTCGCGTCACCGCTGTACGTGGCGGTCACGGCGTGCGAGCCCACCGACAGCGTGGAGATGGTGAGGAACGCCTGTCCGCTGCCGTTCACCGGCACGGTCACCGGTGCGCCACCGTCCACGACGAAGCTGACGGTGCCGGTCGGTGTGAAGATCGCCAAGGGATCGGCAACGGTCGCGGTGAAGGTGACCGTCTGACCGAAGACCGATGGGTCCGGTGCCGAGGTCACCGTGGTGGTCGATAGTGCCATGGTGCGAGCCCCTTTCACGGGTCCATGGACGGAAAGCGGGCAGCCCGAAGCCCGTGGCGCGGTTTCGCAGCACGGACAAGGGCGGCGCAGGTCGGCACGGGGCACCGACGAGTCCGCCACCCCCCGACGCAGGAAGTGGGCGGCCCACCTGTCGATGTCAGCAGTAGGCAGCGCCGCAGCACCTTTGGGCCAGATGGAGGGATGCAATGTCCCCCGGTCGGCGCAGCGCTCAGCCGCGCACACGGCGCACTCCGGCTCGGCCGCACTACGCCTCAGTGCACCGCCAGCCGTCCGTTTTCATCCTGGTCCGGCGACCGGTCCGGACCGGCCGGGTGGTAGGGGAGCGGACGGTCCCCACGGCTCGTCCGCCCGGCCCGCTACATACGGTGAGGCCGCGCTCGTTCACCAATTCGGGGATGCGCCGTGTGCGCCTGCGCGATGTGCGGCGACTGCGCCCCGGGGGACGCGGGAGGGTAGGCCCGGCCCCGGGCGACGGCTCGTCTCTCGCATCGGCCGACGCCGCAGGTGATCCGAGGGGGAACGGCGCGAGTGGCCGGGGGAACCCCGGCCACCGGGGCGGGACCGACCGCGATGCCGGTTGGGTGTGCCGAGGCGGCATGTCCCGCTGCTGCCCGGCACGTTCCGTCACGGTGCCCCGGGGCGATCCGCCCACCCGGCCGGGCACCGCCTTCCGGCCGGTGCCGTGCGCCCTGCCCGCCGCAATGCGCCCCGGCGCTGCCTCTTCGCCATGCGCGGTGCCACGATGCGCCGTTCGGAGCGGAGCGGTACCGGCGTGGCGTACCGGAGAGCGCATCGTGTCCGTCCAGGGCGGAGGTGCGTCCGCCCGCGTGCGGAGCCCGGTCCGTCGCACGCACCGTGGCGATCGGCCCGTCACAGGAGCAGAACGAGCCGCCCGCCGCGATGTCACGCCACCGGCCGGAACATGACCCCGACGGGGCAGCCGGCCGACGCTCTCGCGGCCGGCGCCGACGACGGCTCCGCGCCCGTCCGCACCGGCCGGTAGGCACCCCGCCTCCCGTCCACGTCCCGGGCCACAAGTCCCTTGCCCCACAGCCGCGTCGGGGTCGTGTGCACCGTGTTGCAGGCGAGGCCGCCACCGATCCGCGTCCGGAGCTCCCCCGGGGGTGAGAGGCCGGTCGCCCACGGCGCGTCCGGAATCTCGCCCTCCAGCGCACCGGAAATCCGCCGGGGCCCTGTTCCGTGGGGCGCGCTGCACCTGCCACGCGGGCACCTCAGAAGGTGCCCCAGTCGGCTGTGTCCTGCCAGTTTGCCGAAGTGGCAATGCCATTCGCGTTCACCGGGCGCCGCAACGCAGGATCGATGGGTACCCGCGGCTGCCCGGGAAGCCCGAGGAGAAACCATGCACCAGTCCACGCCGTACGCAGAGCCGCGCCACCGCACCATCGACGCACCAGCCGGACGGCTGCACCTGGTTGAGCAGGGCACCGGGCCGCTGGTCGTGCTCGTCCACGGCTTCCCGGAGTCGTGGTACTCCTGGCGCCACCAGCTCCCGGCCCTCGCGGCGGCGGGATACCGGGCGGTCGCACTCGACGTGCGCGGCTACGGCCGTTCCTCCAAGCCGATGGCGACGCAGGAGTACCGGATGCGGGCCCTGGTGGAGGACAACGTCGCCCTGGTGCGCGCCCTGGGCGAGGAGACAGCGGTGATCATCGGGCACGACTGGGGCTCGAACATCGCGGCCACCTCCGCCCTGATCCACCCCGACATCTTTCGCGCGGTGGGCCTGCTGAGCGTTCCCTACGCCCCGCCCGGCGGCCCTCGCCCCAGTGAAGTCTTCGCACGGATGGGCGGTGACCAGGAGTTCTACGTCTCGTACTTCCAGGAGCCGGGCCGGGCCGAGGCCGAGATCGAGCCCGACATCCGCGGCTGGCTCGCGGGCTTCTACGCGGCCCTGTCCGCCGGCACCATGCCGGCGCAGGACGAGCCCGACCCGTACTTCGTCAGCCGCGGCGCGACGCTGCGCGACCGCTTCCCCGAGGGGCGGCGGCCCTCCTGGCTGGCCGAGGCCGATCTCGACCACTACGCCGGGGAGTTCGAGCGCACCGGCATGACCGGAGCACTCAACCGCTACCGGAACATGGACCGCGACTGGGAAGACCTCGCCGACCTCAACGGTCTGCCGATCACGCAGCCGTCCCTGTTCATCGGCGGGAGCCTGGACGCCTCCACGACCTGGATGGCAGACGCGATCGACGCTTTCCCGGCCACGCTTCCGGGTCTGGTCTCCTCCCGCCTCCTGGACGGCTGCGGCCATTGGCTTCAGCAGGAACGCCCCGAGGAGATCAACCAGCTCCTGACCGCCTGGCTTGCCGCGGTGTCCCAGTCGCTGCCGCTGCGGTAGCGGATGGAGGCGTCGGCTGTACCGACCCGAGACACGGTCTCAGGGCCGGTCGTGCGGATCAGGCAGGCACCGCGAGCCCAGCCTGATCCGCATGACCGGCCCTGAGGTCCACGGGGCCCGCTCAGGCCGCCCGCGGGCCGTCCGCGGCCCCGCCCCGCGGGTCCTTGGCGTCGAGCAGCTCCGTGAACAGCCGTTCCCACCGGGGGCGGATGCTGTTCCGGTCGTAGCGGTGCGCCGATTCGGCCGCCCGGCCGCCCAGGTCCCTGCGCAGCGGTTCGTCCTCGATGAGCCGCCGCAGCGCTCCGGTCAGCGCGGGGACGTCCCCGTTGGGGACGAGCAGGCCGTCCTCGCCGTCGGTGACGATCTCGCGGGGTCCCTGCGGGCAGTCGAAACTGACCACGGGAACGCCATGGCTCATGGCCTCGGCGAGCACCATGCCGAAGCCCTCGTGGCGGGAACTGAGCGCGAAGACCGAAGCCTTGGACAGCTCCTCGTCCAGCCGGGTGGTCCGGCCCATGAGCAGCACATGGTTGTAGAGGTGCTTGCGGTGGATCAGCCGGCGCAGCTTCTTGCGTTCGGCGCCGGAGCCGTAGATGCGCAGCTTCCAGTCGGGGTGGTCGTGGACGATCCGTTCGAACGCCTTGATCAGCAGGTCGAACCCCTTGGCCTTCACCAGCCGCCCGGCGGCGACGACGAGCTTGCCGTCCAGCGAGGAGGGGGTCCGGTCGCCGTCGTTCAGGGCGTTGGGAATGCGTTCGACGCGGACACCCGAGCCCGCCAGGACGCGGCGGTACGCCTCTTCGTCGCTGCCGGTGAGCACGGCGACGGCGTCGAGCCGCCGGTACCAGTGGTCGATCTCCCGGGTCAGCTCCGGCTGGTGCCGCGCGTAGTGCAGATGTTCCTGGGCGACCCGGACGACTCCCGTCGGGGCCAGCCGGGCGGCCAGCAGATTGAGCGCGGGGCGGGTGGTGACCAGCACCCCGCCGTCGAGGGAGCGCAGATAGCGGGTGAGCCGACGGTCGGTCAGCCGGTTGAACCGGTCGTGGCGGACCTCCGAGGGCGGCACCAGCCGGCTGGGCGAGCGCTGCATCCGCCGTTCCAGGGCGCGCCGCCACGCCGGTGCGTCGGCACTGCCGTCGACCAGCGGACGGAGCCGGACGCGCGGATCGACGGGGAACGCCGGGGTCCGCCGTTCCCGGTGGACGCTGACGAGTTCCACGTCGTGGCCCGCGGCGGCGAGGCTGTTCGCCTGGTTGATCACCGTGCGCACGGTGCCGCCGACGGTGAACGCGTTGAGCAGCAGGAAGCGGATCTTCACACGGCCTCCCGGCGGCAGGTGACGGAGAGGTTGTCCTTGACCGTGAAGTACGGCTTGACCCGGACGGATCCGGCCGTCTGCGCCGGGTAGGTGAAGATCTTCTTCTTGCCGCGGATGTCGTCCAGATGGCGCCCGAGCCGCAGCTCGTCTGCGCCGGGAGCGGCCACGAGATAGAGGTCCCAGGTCAGCTTCCGCCCGTCGCACCCCGCCGCCAGGGCGTCGACGGGCAGCCCGGCGTCGAACCGGCCGTTCCGCAGGTGCGCCCCGGCCCGTACCTCGGTGCCGTGCGCTCCTCGCGAACGGGCGACGAGTACGGCCTCGGTGCCGTCCGGGGCCTCGCTGTGGTCCCGGACCTGGTTGTCGTCCGGGGCCTCGCTGTCGTGCGGGGCCTCCCCGTCGTCCGGGACCTCGCTGTCGTGCGAGACCCGGCTGTCGTCCCGGACCGGTGGGTGCGCCTCGCCCGGCTGGTCGGCGACGAAGCCGACCACGCGGATCCGGCCGTCGCGCGGCCACACTTCCTCGATCTCGGCGTGGGCCGGTTCCTCCTCGGCGGTGGCGCGGCCCGGCGCTGCGGGGGGCGGCTGGCTGTCCACGTGATGCGTTCTCCTTCGGGCGCTCGGCACTGATCGGGCACCGCAGCTCGGGCACTGCGGCTCGGGCGCGGCGGCTCGGGTACTGCGGCGGCACTGCGGAAGTGCCGGTCGGCTGCGGGCCCTGCGGCGTGCAGGGAAATTTCCACGGGCGGGACGTGAGGGATCCTGCCCGCAGCGTGCGTATAACCCGAATGGAGCACCTCAATGCCCTCATGGGGCACCGGGATCCCGGTGCGGCGTTGGACCGGATGAGTCGTTGTTCATCCTGGGATTCCTGTGATTTGAGGTGTCTATGGTGCTTATGGTGCCAGGGGTGGATCAGAGGGGCATCGCCCCCGGCGGTCCACACGAAACCCGACGCGCCGACAGAGGAGGCTGTGTGACGCGAGGCGTGCCGGCGGTGCAGGGGACTGCCCGTGACCCGTTCTTCGACAACGCGAAACTGCTGGCCATCGTGCTGGTGGTGGTGGGCCACGCATGGCAGCCCCTGAAGGACAGCCATGCCATGTGGGCCGCCTACCTGTTCGTCTACATGTTCCACATGCCGGTGTTCATTCTGATCTCCGGCTACTTCTCGCGGAGCTTCGCCTTCCGCCCGAACCAGGTGAAGCGGCTGATCACCGGTGTCGCCGTGCCCTATGCGGTCTTCGAGACGGCCTACACCCTCTACGGCAACGCGGTGGACGGCCGGAGCAACGACCTCAGTCTGCTCTCGCCCTGGTATCTCACCTGGTTCCTGGCCGCGCTCTTCGTCTGGCGGCTCACCGCGCCCCTGTGGCGGGTGCTGCGCGCCGATGTCGCGGTGGGGCTCGCCGTCGTCATCGCCCTGGTCGGCGCCGCGGGTGAGCCGGGTCCGGTGTTCAACCTCGACCGGGTCCTGCAGTTCCTCCCCTTCTTCGTGATCGGCCTGGTCATGCGTCCCGAGCACTGGGAGCTGCTGCGGTCCAGGCCGGTGCGGATCGCCGCCGTTCCCGCCATGGCCGCGGCCGCGGCCATGGCGTACTGGGTGAAGGGGCGGATGACCGCCGAGTGGGTGTTCCACAGCCGCGGCTGGAGCGAGCTGCACGTGGCCTGGCCGGTCGGGGCGGCGATGACGCTGGCGATGACGGCGTGTTCGCTCGTGCTGGTGGCCGCCTTCCTGGCGTGGGTGCCGCGGCGCGACACCTGGTTCACCCCACTGGGCGCGGGCACGCTCTGCGCCTATCTGCTGCACGGCTTCTTCATCCGTACGGCGGCATGGGAGAACTGGTTCGACGCGGCCTTCTGGCACACCCCGCTCGGCCAGGTGGTGGTGACCGTCCTGGGGGTCGGCCTGGCTCTGGCGCTCACCTCCGCGCCGGTGCGGCGGCTGCTGCGTCCGGTCATGGAGCCGCGGCTGGAGTGGGCGTTCCGCAACCGCGAACCGGCGGTGGCCGCGGCGCTGCCCTCCGGGCGGCCTCCGGTTCCGGAGGAACGGCGGCACGCGGAGTCCGTGGCGAGCTGAGGTCCCCTGGCGCCGTGCGGTGCGCCGTCCGTCCTCCCGGCGGTACGAGCGAGGGGCCCGGCCTCCGTCGGGCCCGCCGGCCGACGGCGCCCGCCGCCCAGCTGCGCGAGCCGGCTCCCGAGCGGTTGAAGGGTGTCCCCGGGTGACGGATCATTCCTGGCATCGGGCCCGCAGGTGCTGCCCGGGGCGGTGTCGGGAGTGCCGGCGGAGTGCCGGACCCGACCCGCTCCCGGGCGAGGAAGGACGGCTGTGAGGATTCTCCTGGTCGGTGCAGGCGGGGTCGGCACTGCCGCGGTGCGGATCGCCGCCCGCCGTGACTTCTTCAACCACATGGTGGTGGCCGATTACGACCCGGAGCGGGCCCGGGCGGCCGTGGGCTCCGTCGGTGACTCCCGCTTCGTCGCGGCCCGGGTGGACGCCTCCGACGAGGCGGGCGTCCGCGAGCTCCTCGCCTCGCACCGCTGCGACGTCCTGCTCAACGCCACCGATCCCCGCTTCGTCATGCCGCTGTTCCGCGCCGCGCTCGACGCCGGGAGCCACTATCTGGACATGGCGATGTCGCTGTCCAGGCCGCACCCGGAGCGGCCCTACGAGGAGTGCGGCGTCAAGCTGGGCGACGAGCAGTTCGCCCTCGACGAGCAGTGGCGGGACCGCGGCCGGCTCGCCCTCGTGGGCATGGGCGTCGAACCGGGCCTCTCGGACGTCTTCGCCCGGTACGCGGCGGACGAACTCTTCGACGAGATCGAGGAGATCGGCGTCCGCGACGGAGCGGATCTGGTCGTGGACGGGTACGCCTTCGCCCCGTCGTTCTCCATCTGGACCATGATCGAGGAGTGCCTCAACCCGCCCGTCGTCTACGAGGCGGACCGCCCGCCCGGCCGGCAGTGGTTCACCACCGAGCCGTTCAGCGAACCCGAGATCTTCGACTTCCCCGAAGGGATCGGCCCCCTCGAATGCGTCAACGTGGAGCACGAGGAGGTGCTGCTCATTCCGCGCCGTGTCGAGGCCCGGCGCGTCACGTTCAAGTACGGGCTGGGCAGCGAGGTGATCGGGACGCTCGGCACCCTGCACCGACTGGGCCTCGACCGGACCGACCCCGTGGCCGTCGGCGCCGTGCAGGTCGCCCCGCGGGACGTGGTGGCCGCCTGCCTCCCCGACCCGGCGACCCTCGGCGAGCGGATGCGGGGCCGGACGTGCGCGGGCACCTGGGTCAAGGGCAGCAGGGCCGGTATCCCGCGGGAGCTGTACCTGTACCACGTCGTCGACAACCAGTGGTCCATGAGCGAGTACGGCTCCCAGGCGGTTGTCTGGCAGACCGCGATCAATCCGGTGATCGCCATGGAGCTGATGGCCGAGAACGTCTGGGGCGGAGTGGGGGTGCTGGGCCCCGAGGCGCTGCCGCCGGGCCCGTTCCTCGACCGTCTGGCCTCCTACGGTGCGCCCTGGGGCATGCGGGAGCAGTGACACCGCCGGGGCGGGACGAGCGTTCGGCACGGTTCCTTGCGGAACGGCGGAGTTCACTGCGAAGTGTGACGGATCGTCATATGTGGTCGCTCATCACGGGCGTACCGGCGCAACCGCTCCACCGCCGGACGTGACCGGCGACACGGGAGGAACGTGCGGGGCGGTGGCGTGGGGGCGGGGCCCGCAGGGCAGGTGATCCGAGGGGGCGGAGTCCGAACGCCAAGTGGGAGAACGTGATCAGTGGGTGACACGAGAGGTCGTGCCCGGCAGGTCGGCGAGCGTTCCGGAAGTCGTGGCTCCGGTGGGCCGTCGCCGGTTTCCTATTCGCTCAGCGAACTGTCCGTCGTGGCAGGGGAGTTCCGCGCCGCCGAGGGCGTCGAGGAGGAAGTGCAGCGCCTGCGGCGGGAAGTCGCCCAGCTCAAACGGGCACTGGAGACCAGACCGGTGATCGACCAGGCCCGCGGGGTACTCATGGCCACCGGGCAGTGCACCGCGGAAGAGGCCTGGGCGGTGCTGCGCGACGCCTCCCAGCACAGCAACCTCAAGATGCGCACCATCGCCCAGCATGTGATCGCCGGCTCCCAGGGCGCCGCGCTGGAGGAACCCGCGGGGACGGCCCTGCGCCGCGCTCTGCGGAGGATCCGGAACGCCGGTCGGCCGGCCGGGTCCTGAGCGTTCCGGTTGCCTCTGCCGGCGGCGTCGCGGACGTGGCCCGGCCGCGTGGCGCGGTCCGCGGAGGTCGTTCCGCTCGGGCCGCGCCCGGCCCTGACCGGGCGGTGCGCCGCGCTGCGGCCGCCCCGTCCTGTCCTGCGGTCTGTCATGCGACGGTTACTGAAATGATGTAAGTTGACGAACTGTTGTACCCGCACAGTGACCGCGTGCGGGGGAAAAGGACCTGTGGTGCGGTCCGTCCAGGAGCGGTACGGATCGCCGGGAAGGCATCGGGGAACCGGCAGTGGCTTTACGGCAGGAACTCGCGCGCGTCCTGTTCCCTCGGGAACGGATAGCGGAACGGGTCCGGCAGCTCGGGGCGGAGATCACCCGCGACTACCGCGACCGGCCTCCGGTGGTCGTCGGCGTCCTCAAGGGAGCGGCGGCCTTCACCGTCGACCTGGGCCGGGCCATCGATCTGCCGATCACCATGGACTGGGTTGCCGTGTCCACCTACGGACGGGGCAGCACGGCCGGCGAACCCCGGCTTCTCAAGGACATCGACGAGGACCTGACCGGCCGTGACGTGCTGTTCGTCGAGGACATCCTCGACACCGGCACCACGCTCGCCTGGCTGATGGCCCGGTGCCGCGAACGCGCTCCCGCCTCGGTGCACTGCTGTGTGCTGCTGCGCAAGCCGCACGCCGTCACCAAGCCGGTGGTACCCCGCTATGTGGGGTTCGACATCTCCCAGCACTGGGTCGCCGGCTACGGAATCGACTACGCGGAACGGCATCGCAACCTCCGCGACATCCACGAAGTCCGCCTTCCCGCAGCCGTGTCCGCGCCCTCGTCCTGATGGAGCCCCGGCTCTCTCCGACGGAGCCCCGGCCCGCGCGCCCGTACCCCCTTCCCGCCGCGGTCCCCCTGTGCCCCGCGGCACTCGACCATGCGCACTTTTTGGAGCTCTGTGAACGCCTTCGACCTGGCCGTCATCGGTGCCGGGCCCGCCGGACTCGCCGCCGCCCACCGGCTCGCCGGAACGTCGTGCACGGTGGCCCTCATCGACGGGGGCAAGCCCGTCACCGCACGCGACCGGTACGACGCCACCGACATGACGCGCGGCCACGGAGGGGCGGGCCTGTTCTCCGACGGCAAGTTCTCCTTCTACCCGTCGGCCAGCGAACTGTGGACCCTGCCCCGCACCGCGGACCTGCGCGCCGCCTACGACTGGACCTGCGGTCTGCTCCGCTCCCACGGCCTGGACGCACCCCCGTTCCCCGCCGACCCGTCCGCCTACTCGGTGGGCTCCGGTGAGTGGATCCTCAAGGACTACCCCTCGGACTATCTCTCCCTGGCGGCGCGCCTGCGGCTGACCGAGGACATGGTGGCCGCCACGGCCGCCACCGTCCTCACCGAATCCGAAGTGGTGGGCGCCGCCTACGACCGCGCGAAGGACACCTTCCGGCTGTCGCTCCGGGACGCCAAGGGGCAGGAGTCGGAACTGGCCGCCCGGCGGCTCGTCCTGGCCGGCGGCAGATTCGGGCCGCTCGGACTGCGCGACCTGACCCGGGAGCGGTCCTTCCGCCGCCTGGAGGTCGGCTTCCGGATCGAACAGCCCGCGGAGCTGGCCTTCTTCCGGGACATGAAACAGCTCGACCCCAAGCTCCGCTTCCGCGAGGAGGATGCCGGCATCGAGTGGCGGACCTTCTGCGCCTGCCGCGACGGCGAGGCGGCACTCACCGAGACCCACGGCCTGTGGACCGTGTCCGGACGCTCGGACTGTCCGCCCACCGGCCGGTCCAACGTCGGCTTCAACACCCGCATCCTGGACGAGACGGTGGCCACGCGGGCCATGGTGCCCGCGCTCGCCGCGATGGCCGACGAGGAGTCGTACTTCACGCTCCCCCTGGACGCGCTCATGGACCAGGAGCCGGAGGCCGTCGCGACCTTCGATCACGTCTACGGGCCGGAGCTGCGCGAGATCATGGCGCGCGGCCTGTCCCGTCTCGCCACGGCCTTCCCGGCGGTGCGGGGCGAGGGGACGCGACTGATCGGCCCCACGCTCGAAGGGGTCGGCTGGTACCCGGTGGTGGACGGCGATCTGCGGCTGCTGGACACCCCGGCCTGGGTCGCCGGGGACGCCTGCGGGCTGTTCCGCGGCATAGTCGCGGCCATGATCAGCGGCCACTACGCCGCGGCCTCGGCGCTGCGGGAACTGGAGGGCCCGGCATGACCACCCCGGTCCCCGGCCGCCGGCCCGTCGTCGGTGTCGGAGCCCTGCTGCTGCGGTCCGACGGCGCGGTGCTGATCGGCCACCGGATCAAGGACGGGGAGCCGGCGACCTGGTGCCTGCCGGGCGGCCACGTCGAGCCCGGCGAGTCCTTCGAGGAGGCCGCCGTCCGGGAGATCGCCGAGGAGAGCGGCGTCCACGAGGTGGCGGGCGCCCGGGTCTTCACCCTGGCGCTCCGCACCGCGTCGGACCGGACCGAGGTCACCGCCGGCGTGGTGGCGCTCGCCACCGGTCCCGACCCCCGCACGGCACTGCCCGAACCCGAGGTGTTCGACCGCTGGGTCTGGGCCCTGCCCGACGCACCGCCCGGCCCGCTCTTCCCGGCCAGCGCTGCCCTGCTGGCCGCCTGGCGGGGCGAATCCGCCGGCCCCGGCTGGACGGTGTACCCGGCAGGGACGGCACCCGGGCACGGGCGAGGAGGCGGATGAGACGTCGCCCCACGGGCGGCACGCCGCCCCGCACCACCGCGGCGGCCCCGGAGACCGCCCACCGTCCGCACCGTGCGGTGCGCGTCCGGGGCCGCGGCGGGCCCGCCCGGTTCCGGGGCGGCGGTGATCCCCGTACGGCCCGCGGACCCGGTCGGACCGGTGGCCGCGGACCGTCCCCTTCCCACACCGAGGAGCCCAGGTGAACGCGAGTCCAGAGCCCACAGGTGACGCCCCCTTCACGTTCGACCGGCGGGCGTGGGCCAGACTTCTGGTGCTGTGCACGGCCATCCTCTTCGAGGGGATGAGCCTGTCGAGCATCAATGTGCAGCTGGCCGGAATCCATCGTGGTCTGGAACTGCGCCCGGACCAGCTCCAGTTGGTGGCCGGCGCCTTCCTCACCACCTACGCCGGGCTGCTCCTGGCCGGCGGGAAGTGCGCCGACCACTGGGGGCGCCGACGGATGTTCCTGCTCGGCGTGGGGATCTTCGGGGTGAGTTCGCTCGGGGCCGCGCTCGCCCAGGAGCCGGTCGGGCTGATCGCGGCCCGGGCGCTCCAGGGCGTCGGCGCGGCCGTCACCGCACCCGCCGCCGTGGCACTGATCGTCACCGGCTTCCCGGAGGGCGGCCCGCGCAACCGCGCGCTCGGGGTGTTCAGCGCCATGGGCGCGGCGGGCTTCACCCTCGGCGTCGTCGTGGGCGGGGTACTGACCGAGGTGTCCGGCTGGCGGGGCGCGTTCCTGCTCTACGTGCCGCTGAGCCTGTTCGTCCTGCTGGCGGCCGTCCGGGTGCTCGCGCCCGACGAGCGTCCCGCGGCGCCCCGGACGCCGATGGGCTGGCCGTCCGCCCTGCTGATCACGGGCGGTCTGATCGCCGTGGTGTACGCCGTCGGGCGGGTCGGCGCCGCCGGGGCGCCCGAGCTCGCGGTGGTCGGCGGCGCGGGCCTCGCGGCGACCGTCGCGTTCTTCGTCCTCCAGGCCCGGACCACCCGCCCGCTGCTGCCGCTGCCGCTGGTCACCGACCGCCGGATGGCGGCGGCCTGTCTCGCGCTGGGCGGTGCCTTCGCCGGTGTCACGGGGTCGATGTTCCTGGTGGCGACCGACCTCCAGGAGCACCGCGGGTACTCCGCCCTGGCGGCGGGGCTCGCCTTCCTGCCCCAGGGGCTGGCCGTGGGCGCCCTGTCCACCCCGGCCGCCCGGCTGGCGAACCGCCGTCCCACGACGCTGCTGCTCCTGGCCGGCCTGGCCGTCATCGCCGTCGGGCAACTGCTCTTCACCACGGTCCGGGACGGCGCGTACCTCACCCATCTCCTCCCGGCGGCGATCCTGGTGGGCACCGGCATCGCGCTGGCCTATCCGGCGGCGGTCATGCTGGCCAGCGCCGCGGCCGCACTCCACGACCAGGGCACCGCGTCCGGTGCCCTGACCGCCTGTCAGCAGGCGGGCGGCGCCCTGGGGGTGGCGGCGGTGACCGGAATCCAGGCCCTCGCGCCCGGCACCTTCCGGACCGGTCCGTTCAGCCTGTGGGGGGCGTTCGGCTTCGTCGCCGTCGCACTCCTCGGCTGCTCCCTCCTGCTCTTTCCCCGTGCCCGGCGGACGGAGCGCGCCGTCGCGGAGAACCGCCGTCCGGAGGCGGACACGGGCACGGACGTGGACGTGGACCCGGCCACGGAACGGACCCACTGAGCCGTTTCGGCCGACGCGGAACGGCCGGGGCGCGGGGGCCGGTGACATCGGGGCTGCTGGGGGCTCCGGGTGCCGGACACCCCGCGCCGGAACGGGCCGGGCCGGGGCCGCCGAACAGCGGTCCCCGGTACCCCGGCGCAGCGCCCCGGCCTGGACCGGTATGCGGTTCGGCCACGGGGGTGACGGGTGGTGTGTCCGGGACGGGGTGGGTCGATGTGCTTCCGTGGCGGGTCTGCGCAAGGCTCTGGGGGCCAGCTGACATCCCGAGCGAGGGAGTTGACATGCGACACCCGGCAACGAGGATCGCAGCAACCGCGGCACTGGTGGCGGGCCTCGTCCCGCTGACCGGCGGCCCGGCGCACGCAGCGTCCGAAGCACCCGGACAGCCCGGACAGAGCGCCCGGTCCGAACAGTCCGACCGGTCCGGGCAGTCGGTCCGGTCCGGGCAACGCGGACAGCCCGCGGAGCCGGGCGAGCCCGGCGGGTCCGCGCAGCCGCTGAGTCTGTTCGCGCCGTCGGCCATGGTGCTGACGATCGGCAAGGGCGAGGACCCGCGGACGGCGACGGTGGAGCGTGCGGTCACCCTGCGGTGCACCCCGACGGCGGGCGGGGACCACCCGGATCCGCGCTCCGCCTGCTCCGAACTGCGCGGTGTGAACGGCAAACCGGGCCTGCTCGTCAAGAACGAGCCGGGCCGCGTCTGTCCCTTCATCCACGATCCGGTGACGGTCACCGCGGAAGGGGTGTGGCAGGGACGCCGGATGAACTACACGGCGACGTTCGACAACAGCTGCATCATGCAGGGCAGGACGACCCAGCTGTTCGGCTTCTGAACGGCTCACCCTGCCGCCCACCGGCCCTCCGCGTACCGGCGGAGGGCCGGCCGCGTCCTTCGTGCCGGGCCTGCTGCCGGCCGTGCTCGGGGAGGGAGGCGCATCCGAAGCCTGGTCGGTCGGACGGCAACGCGCCGGGCCGCCGGGACGCCCCGTCAGAGGGCGACGTACGCCCGGATGCGCTTGCCGGCCGTCTGCTGCTCGATCTCGAGGCGGCGGCACAGCGCCACCACGATCTCCAGACCGTGCTGTCCGACGCGCCCGGCGTCGTGGGGGAGGACCGCGGGCAGCGCGGAGCCGGTGTCCCACGCGGTGATGCGCAGGGTGTCGCCCGTGATGTCGAGGTCCAGCCAGCAGGGGCCGGGCGCGTGCTTGAGCGCGTTGGTCACCAGTTCGCTGACGACCAGGCGCACGACGCCGACGGTCTGGGCGGTGACCGCCGCCCCACCCGCGGCCTGCGTCTCGGCGAGAAAACCGGCGGCGAAGTCCCGCGCCGCCGCGATGGTGCCCGGTCGTCCGTCGTATGCCGCGCTCGCGCACGACAACGGGGGCCCGCACTGCTCGCTGGGCGAAATGACATGGGGCACCGGGCACCCTCCTTCTGCGCCGAATCCTGATGCGCGTGTCCGGTCCTCAGTGGTGCCGGTGATCGCGACTTCCGCATACCCCGGTGCTGCGGATCCACGCCTGAATCTTTCGTTCCGCATTCCGTGTCGCCGGCCACAGAGCGGGCCGGCCACAGAGCGGGCCGGCCACAGAGCGGGCCCACCGCAGAGCGGGCCGCTCCAGGGCAGGCCCGCCTCAGGACCCCGTGTCCCCGGAACCGCCGGACGGCTGCCGCGGCCGGGACGGCGGCGGCTCCCCCCGCCGGACGGAACCGGGCGCCTGGCCGGGCGAACGCGCCGCGGCGTGGGCTGAGGAGGAGAGCCGCCACGGGACGCTGGTGACCATGATCCCCGGGGTGAACAGCAGCCGGCTCTTCAGGCGCAGCGCGGACTGGTTGTGCAGCGGCTGCTCCCACCAGTGCCCGACCACGTACTCCGGAATGATGACGTTGATCACGTCACGGGGGCCGCTGCCGGCCCCGATGGACCGCACATGGCCGACGATCGCGCGGGTGATCTCCCGGTAGGGGGAGTCCAGCACCTTCAGCGGCACATCGATCCCCGCCTCCTCCCACTGCCGCCGCAGCTGCCGGACGTCCTCCGGCTCCACGGAGGCGGTGACCGCCTCCAGGCTGTCCGGCTTCAGGGCCCGCGCGTACGCCAGCGCCCGCAGCGTCGGCTTGTGCAGGGTGGAGACCGGCACCACGACATGGATGCGCGACGGCGGCAGGTACTCCGCCCGGGGGTCGGTGACGGCCAGCTCGGCCGCGGTGCTGTCGTAGTGGCGCCGGATGCCGCGCATGGTCAGCCACAGCAGGACCGCCGCGGCGACCGCCAGCCACGCGCCTTCGAGGAACTTCGTCACCAGCACGATGACCAGGACCAGACCGGTGATCGCGGCGCCCACCCCGTTGATCACCCGCGCGGTGTGGATCCGGTGGCGCGCCGCCGGATCCGTCCCGGTCCGCAGCGTGCGGTTCCAGTGCCGCACCATGCCGATCTGGGAGAGGGTGAAGGAGGTGAAGACACCCAGGATGTAGAGGTGGATGAGGCTGGTCACCGAGGCCTGGTAGACCCACAGCAGCAGCCCGGCCACCGTGGCCAGCGCGATGATGCCGTTGGAGTACGTCAGCCGGTCCCCGCGCGTGTACAGCTGCCGGGGCAGATAGCGGTGGCGCGCCAACACCGAGGCCAGCAGCGGGAATCCGTTGAACGCCGTGTTGGCCGCCAGGATGAGGATCAGCGCGGTGACCGTCTGGATGTAGTAGAAGCCGAAGCTCTCGTCGCCGCCGAACACCGCGGCCGCCACCTGCGCGATCACGGTGCGCTGCGGAGCGTTCTCGCAGTCGCCGGGGAAGCCGGTCAGCCGGCAGGCGTCGTCCGCGATGTGCACGTCGGAGATCAGTGCCAGCGCCGTCACCCCGGAGAACAGGACGATCGCGATCAGCCCCATCGCCGCCAACGTCGTCGCCGCGTTGCGGGACTTGGGCCGCCGGAAGGCGGGCACCCCGTTCGAGATCGCCTCCACGCCGGTCAGCGCGCTGCTGCCACTGGAGAAGGCGCGGAGGGCCAGCATCACCACCGCCGCGCCGGCGAGATCGGCCTCCCCGGGCTCGGGGCGGATGCCGTAGCCGGCGCTCTGCGCCACCGGCGGGTCCCCGGCCGTCCAGCGGGCCAGCCCGATCGCGCACATGACGAGGACCCCGAGGATGAACAGATAGGTCGGTGCGGCGAAGGCCCGCCCGGATTCGCGCACCCCGCGCAGATTGATCGCGGCCAGCAGCACCACGAACGCCAGCGCCAGGCCCACCCGGGCGTCGTGCAGCGAGGGCACCGCGGAGACGATGTTGTCGACCCCCGCGGCCACCGACACCGCGACCGTCATCACGTAGTCCACCAGCAGGGCGGCGGCCACCACCAGCCCGGAGCGCGGTCCGAGATTGGTGGAGACGACCTCGTAACTGCCGCCCCCGCTGGGATAGGCCCGGACCACCTGACGGTAGGACAGCACCACCACGGCCATCAGCAGCACCACGCCACCGGCCAGCCAGCCGGTGAGGTAGGTGTAGGCCAGACCGCCGACGGTGAGGACCAGCAGCATCTCCTGCGTCGCGTACGCCACCGAGGAGAGCGCGTCCGAAGCGAAGATCGGCAGGGCCAGCCGCTTCGGCAGCTCCGCCGCGTGGGTCTCCTCGCTGCGCAGCGCCCGGCCGATCACCAGCCGCTTGACGATTTCTGCCGCTCTGGCCACAGCAGGGAGCGTAAGGGGGGTGCGTGCCGTACGGGCCCGGGACACGGGCTGCGGTGCCGACACCCTTCGACCGGTGGTACCGGACGGGGGCGGTGCCGTCCGTACCGCGGCGGTCAGGCGGTGGAGCCGGGCGCGATGTCCGGGAGCGGGGGCAGGCCCGCGGCCGGTGCGGCGGTGAGCGGGTGCAGAACGGTGAGGGTGGCGAAGCCGCGGGCCAGGAGATGCGTGTCGGTGTCCGGTTCCGGCGCCGGCGGGGCTGCCGAGAGCGTCATCCGTACGAAGCCCCGGCCCCGTTCGGCGACCGTCGTCCGCACACTGCCGAACGGGGCGAGCCCGGCGTGGCGCAGCCCGCGGATCCGTTCGAGCGGCACGCCGGGCACGTTGACGTTGAACACCGGTGCCGCGATCCGGGTCCGGCACAGCAGCGGGAGCAGCCGGCGCGCGATGTGCGCGGCGCCCGCCCACTCCATGGGCGAGCCCACCTCCACCGAGACGGCCATCGCCGGAAGGCCGTTCACCGCGGCGGTGACGGCCGCCCCGACGGTCCCGGAGTGGACGACCGCGCGCCCCGTGTTCGGCCCGCGGTTGATGCCGGACAGCACCACGTCGGGCGGTGCGCCGAAGGCGCCCTGAGCGGCGATCAGCGCGATGAACCCGGGCATCGCACGGACGCTGTGCGCGGCCACCCCGTCCAGTCCCGGCAGCCGCCGCCGCTCCACGACGACCCGGCCGTGCTCCTCCACGGCCGTCAGGGCGGCGCTGGAGCCGCTGGCCTCCGCGGCGGGCGCGGCCACCGTCACCTCGTGGCCCGCTTCGCGTGCGGCGAGGGCCAGCCACCGCAGCCCCTCCGACCCGATGCCGTCGTCGTTGGTCACCAGTACCCGCAGCGTCCGGCTCACCGGCCGGCTCCCGTCGGGGCGGTCCGGGCGGCGGTGCGGGGCGGGGTGTGCCGGGGGCGGGTCGCGGCACGGCCGTACCCCTCGGAGGCCGGGGCTCCGGAAGACGGGGCCCCGGCGGACGGCCGCGCGCCGTCCGCCGGGTGCCCGGGGCCGGGCGTGTAGCGACCGGGGCGCTCACCGGAGGCGGTGTGCGCCGGCAGTACCGGAGGTCCGAGGGAAGCGGGGTGCCCCGGGTTGCCTGACATGCGCCATATTCTGCCGCTTCCATGGGATTATCTCCCGGGCCGTGACGGGGGCACGCCGACGGATCCCCGACGCCGACGGCGGTGCCCGCACCCCGGCTGACCGGGGCGGACAGCGCGCGGCGACGCGCACTACCCCATCGGGATGACGCCGCACCGCCGCGCCACACCGTCCAATGGGTGATTGTCGGCCGCCGGGCCACTCGTCCAGCCCACGAGGTCCCCCGAATGCTGACTTCTCCAGTGGTGCGGGGTCCTGTTCGGGCCGAGGGTGAGGACGTCGCCACTGCGATCCGATGTGCCGACGACGTGTCAGCCTTCGCAGCCTGCGGCGAAAGGAATCTGTCTCATGCGCACAGCCCGCACCGTTTTCGCATCAGCTGCCATCACCGTGGTTCTCGCTGTCACCGGCCCGGCCGCGAACGCCGTGACCCTGTCCGACGACGGGGGGCGGGACTCGGAGTCCTCCTCCAGCCGCGAGCACGACGGCGATCACGAGAAGTCGTGGGAGGGGCGTAAGCCGCACGGTGGTGTGCACACCGGTGGTGGTGCTCTGGCTCTGTCGTCGATGGATGACGAGGACCATGGCAAGCAGTCCCGTGAGCGTGGGGACCACGAGAAGTCCTGGGAGGGCCGCAAGCCGCACGGCGGCATGCACACCGGTGGCGGGGCCCTCGCCGCGACGCCGGCCGACGACTGGGACCAGGACGGCGGCTCGTCCTCCCGCCGTGAGGACAGCGGTTCGTCCAGCCGTGAGGACAGCGGTTCGTCCAGCCGTGAGGACAGCGGTTCGTCCTCCGGCCGTGACCGCGGCGAGGAGTCCCGTGAGCGTGGGGACCACGAGAAGTCGTGGGAGGGCCGTCGGCCGCACGGTGGTGTGCACACCGGTGGCGGTGGCCTGGCCGAGTCCGGCGGTGGCCTGGCGGCCGGTTCGGCGCTCGCCCTCGGCGGCATCGGTGCCGGCGCGTACATGCTGCGCCGCCGCCGCAACGCCGCGGGTGACGCGGCTGCCTGACCGGGCCGCCCCACTCGGCATGTGCTGTGCCGTCGCGGTCACCGCTCACCGGCGGTGGCCGCGGCGCCTGCATTTCCGCCGCCCCGGGCTCCGCTTACCGGGCCCGTCGCATCCGGAACCCGACACGTTCGCGGTGCCTGACGGACGACGGCTCCGCGCGCTGCTGCTCCATCCGCTCCCACGAAAGGCCTCATCCCACCCATGCCTCCGGTGAAGCCGCCCCAGCCGAACCCGTCCCGGACCGCGCCCCCGTCCCGCCCCTTCGGTCGTGCCCTGCTGTGGCCGGCCCTGCTCGTGGTGTTCGGCGCCCTCGTCCTCCACAACACCTTCGACAGCACCGAGCCGGACGCCAAACCCGAGGCCCCGCCCTCGGCCATGGCCCCTCCGACCCCGGACGCGCCCACCGCCACCCCCACCCGGGCCCCGTCGCTGCCCCGTTCCGCGCCCCGGCGGATCTCGATCCCGGAGATCGCCGTCGACGCGCCGTTCACCCCCCTGACCCTCGGCGCCTCCGGGCAGCTCAACGCACCGCCCGCGGGGGACACCAACCTCGTCGGCTGGTACCGGGACGGAGCCGCACCCGGGGAGCGCGGCGCCTCGATCATCGCGGGGCACGTGGACACCAAGACCGGCCCCGCCGTGTTCGTGCAGCTCGACAAGCTCAGGCCCGGCAGCGACATCCACATCACCCGGGCGGACGGCCGGGTCGTGACCTTCCGGGTCGACTCCGTCGAGACCTTCAGCAAGGCGAACTTCCCCAGCAAGCGGGTGTACGCCGACACCGCCTCGCCCCAGCTCCGCGTGATCACCTGCGGGGGCGAGTACGACCGGAAGGCCAGGGACTACAAGGACAACGTGGTGGTGTTCGCCCATCTGGACTCGTCCCGGAACAGCTACTGACCCGGGTGCCCGCCCGTGGTGGCCGGTCCGCCGGAGCCGCCGGCGCGGACGGCCCCGGCAGACGCCTCCGGCGGAGCCACCCGGGCGGGGCGGGAGTGTGATCGCCGGGTCAGCCCTCCAGCGCGGCGAGGTGCGCCCGGTCGTCGTAGCACGCCAGCCGCCACCCGTCGTCGCCGTGCACGAACTCGTTGATGGAGGTCGGTGCCGGGGAGGTGTCGGTGAACATCTCCGGTGGCGCGATGCCGAGCAGCCCCACCGAGGCCGCCACGATGAACCCCGAGTGGCAGACGACGAGCACACTCTGCCGGGGGCGCTGCCGCACCAGCCGCCCCATGAACCCGCGTGCCCGGCTGAGCAGTTGGGCCCAGCTCTCGCCGCCGGGGGCGAACGGCCGCTCCGGTTCGGCCGTCATGTCGAACCCCCCGTAGTGCTGGCCGTACTCCTGGATGGACAGGCCGTCGGCCCGGCCGAAGTCGAGTTCGCGGACCTCGGTGTCGACCGCCGGCGGGCCGAGCCCCAGGTGGGTGCCCAGGGCCTCGGCGGTCTCCCGGGCCCGCGGTACGGGGCTGGTCAGCAGCGCGTGCAGCGGGTCGGCCCCCGAGGCCAGCCGTTTCGCCAGGTGCGCGGACTGCTCGCGGCCCAGGTCGGTGAGACCGTCGCAGTTCCGCTCCCCGGCGACCAGCCGGTTGACGCTGGCGTGCGACTGCGCGTGCCGGATCAGCAGGATGCGGGAGAGTGCGGAACCTCCCTCCGGGACCGGGGAGCGGCCGCCGGATCCGTGTTCCGGGGCAGGGGCAGGGGCCGGGGCGGGGGCCGGGCCCGGAATCGGCAGGGGAGTCGGGTGGGGGAGTCCGGTGCCGGACGGGCCCGGCGGTGCCTCGTCCGAGTGTCCGCCCGGAAGGTGCGGCCTGGTGGTGTACGTCATCCGTTCCGATGTCCTCGATTCACCGTGTGTGCGGCTCAGTTGAGGTGCCAGCCGCCGTCGACCGTCAGGTGCTGACCGGTGATGAACCCCGCCTCGGGAGAGACCAGGAACGCCACCGCAGCAGCAATATCGTCCGGATGTCCGTGGCGCTTGATGCACTGGCGGGTGAACTCCCGCTCCCGCCAGGAGGGATAGTCGGGGTGGGACCGCTGCTCGGGACTCAGCTCGATCGATCCGGGGCGGACGCCGTTCACGGTGATGCCGTGCGGGCCCAGCTCCCGGGCCAGTGCCCGGACGAGCGCCTCCAGCCCGCCCTTCGCCGCGATGTAGGGGGCGAGTTCGGCCCGCCCCAGCTGGGTGAGCACGGAGGAGATCGCGACGATCCGGCCGGTGGCCCGCGCCACGAGGTGCGGGGTGACCGCCCGGATGCAGGCGGCGTGCGCCAGCAGGTTGATCTCGATCGCGGCCCGGATGTCGTCCCGCGTGGTGTCCGCCCAGGGAGCGTACGGATAGGCACCGGCGTTGCACACCAGAACGTCCAGCCGGGCCCCGTGGGCGGCCACGCCGTCGGTGAACCGGTCCACGGTCTCCGGCAGGGTCAGATCCCCGGTCACCTCACCCAGCACCGCGGCCCCGGCGGACACGGCACGGCCGGTGGTCCGGGCCAGTCCGTCGTCGGCGGCGAGGTGGGTGAGGATCAGATCGTGTGTCGCGGCGAGGCGTACCGTGATCGCGGCTCCCAGGCCCGATCCGGCCCCGGTCACCACGGCGACGGGTCGAGACGGCACTGTTTCCCTCCTCGGTACGGGGGCGGCCACTCCTGCCCGTGCGGCCTCTCCTCTCACTCCGTCCGCAGCCCGCATCCTGTCATCGGGAGCTGTCGGCCGAACCCGTGCAATCCAGCCAATCCGCATGTGCCTGCTGTTGGCGGCAGAGCACTTGCGGCAGGCTGAGAGCCGTCGTTCGATCAGTGCGCAGCCAGGCCAGATCCACCAGAGCCGTTGATGACGGAGGTTCGCAGTGGGAGATTCGGGCGCCACCCGACCGACCAATGCCGGTCTGCTGGAGGACATCAGAGAGGTGGTCGCCGGCGGGGTCAGCAGCAGCATGCGCGCCGCGTCGATTCCGGTGCCACTGGTCGTCCGGCGGGCCCGGGGCTGTCTGCTGTGGGACGTCGAGGACACCGAGATCGTCGACTTCAACATGGGGTACGGACCCCATGTGTTCGGCTACGCCGACCGCGAGGTCCTGGACGAGGTGGCCGACCAGTTCGCCCAGGGGCACATGACCGGACTGCCCCACGCGCAGGACGCGGAGGCCGGGGCCCTCATCGCCGAGCTGGTCCCCGGTGTGGAACAGGTACGGTTCGCCAACTCCGGTACGGAGGCCATCACCTCGGTCCTGCGGCTCGCCCGTGCCGCCACCGGACGCTCCCTGGTGGTCACCTTCGAGGGCCACTACCACGGGTGGAGCGAGACCGTGCTCCGGGTGGGCAAGAACACCCTGCACCTGCAGGGTCACGAACCGACCGACGTCGTCCCCGGCGCACCGGGGATGATCCCGGAAGCCCTGGCCCACACCCGCCAGCTGCCGTGGAACGACGAGCAGGCGGTGCGCGACCTCTTCGCCCGCTGCGGGGACCGCATCGCCGCGGTCATCCTGGAACCGGTCCTGGTCAACGCCTGTGTGATCCCGCCCGCCCCGGGCTTCCTCGAACTCCTCCGCGACCTCACCACCCGCAGCGGCGCGAAGCTCGTCTTCGACGAGGTGATCACCGGCTTCCGGGTGGCCCGCGGCGGCGCTCAGGAACGCTACGGCGTCGAGCCCGACCTCACCGTGCTCTCCAAGGTCCTCGGCGGGGGATTCCCGGTCGCCGCCTTCGGCGGACGGAAGTCCGCGATGACCATGCTCGCCTCCAACGAGGCACACCACGCGGGCGTGTACGCGGGCAACCACGCGGCGCTCCGGGCCGTCGTCGCCATGCTGCGGAAGATCCGCGCGACCCCCGGGCTGTACGAGGAGCTGGAGGACATCGGCGCCTACGCGGAGCAGTCGCTGCGCGAGGTGTTCGCCGCGGAGAAGCGGAACGTGCTGATCAGCCGGGTCGGTTCCATCATGTCGGTCTCCCTGCTCAAGCGCCCCGTTCGGAGCGGCGCGGGGCTCCGGGAGACCGCGTCCGCCATCGACTTCTCCCACCACCGCAGGTTCCAGATGCAGGCCCAGCGGGCCGGAGTCTACTTCCACCCCAATGCGCTGGAACCCTGGTTCCTCAGCACCGCACACACCAGGGAAGTCATCGACAAGGCATCAGGGGCCCTGAGCAGGGCTCTGATCAGCCTGGTGTGATGACGTCCCCAGCGGTGTCCGGGGCGGACGCCTCCGCGGCGCGGGAGGAACTGCTCCTGCGCCTCCGCGAACAGGCCGGGCGACTGGGGGACACCCCCCTGATCATCGAGGGCGGCCACACCACCGGCGCGCGACAGCTCGTCGAACGCGTGGACGCCAGGATCCGGGCGTACCGCGCGTGCGGCGTGGGGGAGTCCGCGCTCGTGGGCACCCTCGCCTGGCCGCCCGCCGAATTCATCAGCGATCTGTTCACGATCGTCGCCGTGGGCGCCGTCGCCGTCCCGCTGCCGCGCCGGCTCACCGCATGGGAGCTGGAGCGGCTCCGGGCCCGCCTTCCGCTCACCCACCTCGCCACCCCGCGGGACAGCCCGCTGACACTGCGCACGGCCGCCGGCGTGCACGGCGAACGGTCCCTGAGCCGCGGCCCGGACCGACGGCACGAGGCGTACCGGCAGGCCGCCACCGCACAGATCACCTCCGGCACCACCGGGGTGCCGCGGGCCGCGCTGCGCTCCGCCGCCGCCCTGCTCGCCGAGGCCGACCACTACCGCACGGCGCTGGACCTCTCCCCGTCCGGGCTGCTGGCCTGCCCCGTACCGCTCCAGCACGCCTACGGGTTCGGCCTCTGCGCGGTGGCCGCCCCTCTCGCCGGCGCCCCGGTCCGGTACCTCTCGGCCGAACGGCCGCGGCTGCTGCTCCGGGATCTCGCCGAGGCCGGCGTGTCGCTCTTCGTCGGTGTGCCCCCGATGCTGCGGCTGCTCGCCAAGGCGGCGCGCGACGAACTGCCCGGGCCCCCGGTCGGGTTCCTGTCCGCCGGGATGCCGCTGGACGCCCACACGGCCGGGGCGGTCGCGAGCCGGCTGGGCGGCCGGATCGGCCAGGTCTACGGCACCACCGAGACCGGGCCCATCTGCGTCCGCGCCCCGCTGCCCTGGAGCGAGGACCTCCGCTGGCCCGGCCCGCCGCTGCCGGGTGTGGCCGTACGCCTGACCGACCCGGACGGGGGCGGCTCCGGGCCGGCGCCGTCACCGGCGGAACGGTCCGCGGCGCCGGACGGGCACGGCGACGGGGCCGACGGTGGCGCCGAGGAGGCCGTTGCCCGAGCCGGCGTGGCGGCCGGCCGGGCCGACGGACTGGTCACCGTCGCCTCGCCCTCGATGATGTCCGGATACGCCGAGGGCGGGACGGTCGACGCCCGGCCCCTGCGAGGCGGGTTCGTCACCGGCGACCTCGCCCGCTGGGAGGGTGACGCACTCGTCCTCGCGGGGCGGCTGTCCACCTGCATCAACGTCGCCGGTGTCAAGATCAGTCCCGAGGAGATCGAAGCCGCGCTGCTCGCCCACCCGGCGGTCGCCTCCTGTCTGGTGACCGGCCACGCCGATCCGGTGCTGGGGCAGCGCATCAAGGCCACCGTCACGCCGGACACCGTCGGCCTCGCCGAACTGGAGCGGTTCTGCCGCGAACGGCTCTCGCCCGCCCAGGTGCCGCATCTGTTCACCGCGGTCGCGTCGCTGCCGACGACCGAGACCGGCAAGGTCATCCGGCCGAGGGGCGGAGAGTAGACGCACGTGTGCCGCAGCCATCCGCTCCCCGGGCCGTGCGCCCACGGTCCGCCTCCCCGTGTACCGCCGGCCCCCGGGCCCGTCCCCGGAGCGCGCCCTCAGGGGCCGCGCGTCCGCGGGCGGCCGTCCCGTACGGCCGCGGCACCCACCGGCCCCCAGCACCACGGTGTTCAAGGCATTCCCCGGGCGGTCCCGTTCGGCCTGCCTGAACGCGCCAGACCCACCCGGAGGAGAACGACGTGAGAATCGAAGGCATCCACCTGGCGGCCACCGGGGCGTACATCCCGCCCCGGGTGAGCACCCGGGAGGCGGTCGAGCGCGGCTGGTACGAACAGGAGCTGGTCGACTCCTGCGGATGGCGGAGCATCGCCGTGGCGGACGGCACGCCCGCCCCCGACATGGCGGTGGCCGCCGCGCGGCAGGCGTTCGAGCGCTCCGGTCTCGGCCGCGAGGACATCGACCTCCTGGTCCACACCTGCGCGTACCACCAGGGCCCGGACGGCTGGTCCGCGCCGCACTACATCCTGCGCGGCACCCTCAACACCCCCATCCCGGCCCTCACGGTGGACCAGGGGTGCAACGGCTTCCTCGCCGGGATCGAGACGGCCACGCAGTATCTGCTGGCCGCGCCGGGGCGGACCGGTGCCCTGGTGACCAGCGCCGACAACTTCGGCGCCCCGTCGGTGGACCGGTGGCACGCCCACCGCGACGCCGTGCTCGCCGACGCCGGAACGGCCGTCGTGCTGAGCAAGCGCCCCGGCTGGGCCCGGCTCCGCTCCGTGGAATCCGTGTCGCTCCCGGAGTTCGAGGTGCTGAACCGGGGGCACGAGCCGCTCTTTCCCCCCGCGCTCACCGTGGGCAAGCAACTCGACATGAACGAGCACCTCGAAGCGATGATCGAGGAACTCGGCCCGCAGGCGTCCCGGATCGTCCAGGACTACGGTGCGGCCGGCGGCAAGCTCGTCGAGCAGCTGACGGCCGAGGCCGGCATCGCGGTGTCCGACCTCACCGCCGTCCTCCACCTCGGCGCCGGGACGACGGCCTTCCTGGAGAGCCATCTGCAGCCCATGGGGCTCGACGCGGCCCTGGGCGACGTGGCGTACTTCCGCGAGGTGGGCCACGCCGGTGCCTGCGACATCGGACTGCAGCTCAACCACCTGGCGGAGGACGGTCTGTTGAGCGTCGGGGACCATCTCCTGATGCTCAGCTCCGGCCCCGGCATCATGATCACCGCCGCGGTGGTGGAGGTGATGACGCCGCCCGCGCTCGGCACGGCGGAGGGGGCACGGACGGACGCGGCCCCGGCCACCGGCAGCACCTCCGGAGCCACCGCGGGCACCGGCGGCACGGCCGCCCCGGACGCAGGGAGCACGGCCACCCCGGCCACCGGCATCGCAGCCGCGCAGGGCACCAGCACCAGCACCGGCACCGGCACCGGCACCGGCACGGACCGGGGCGCGGCGTGGTGACCGGCGGTCCGGCGGACCGGGTGCCGCCCGGCGCACCCCCCGAGCCCCTCGCCGTCATCGGGCTGAGCTGCCGCTTCCCCGGCGGCGCCGACTCCCCGGACTCCTTCTGGGAGCTGCTGACCCGGGGGACCGACGCGACCCGGGACGGCGCGGACCGGTGGGCGGCGTACACCACCGGCGGTCACGACACCGCGGCCGTGGTGCGCGGCACCACCAGCCGCGGGGGGTTCCTCCACGACATCGAGGGCTTCGACGCGGCCTTCTTCGGGATCTCCCGCCGCGAGGCCGAACTCATGGACCCGCAGCAGCGGTTGCTCCTGGAGCTGGCCTGGGAGGCCTTCGAGCACGCCGGGATCCCGCCGCTCGGCCTGGCCGGATCGGACTGCGGGGTCTTCGTCGGGGTCGGATCCGACGACTACGGCCGCCGGCTGCTGGAGGACCTGCCCGGGATCGAACCCTGGACCGGGATCGGCGCCGCGCTCTGCGCCACCGCCAACCGCATCTCCCACAGCCTCGACCTGCGCGGGCCCAGCCTCGCGGTGGACACCGCCTGCTCCTCGTCGCTGGTCGGTGTGCACCTCGCGTGCCAGAGCCTGCGCTCCGGCGAGAGCGGCCTCGCCCTCGCCGCCGGGGTGAACCTGATGGTCGCGCCGGGGCTCTCGGTGACGCTCGACCGCGCCGGAGCGACCTCTCCCGACGGCCGCAGCAAGTCCTTCGACGCCGCGGCCGACGGCTACGGCCGCGGCGAGGGCGCGGGCGTCCTGGTGCTGAAGCGCCTGGCCGACGCCCGGCGCGCGGGGGACCCGGTCCTGGCCGTCATCCGGGGCAGCGCCGTGAGCCAGGACGGCCACACCGAGGGCATCATGGCTCCCAGCGGCACCGCGCAGGCCGAACTCCTGCGCCGGGCCTACGCGTCCTGCGGCATCGACCCGCGGACGGTCGACTACGTCGAGGCGCACGGCACGGGCACCGTGGCGGGGGACCCGCTGGAGGCCTCGGCGCTCGCCGCCGTCCTCGGAGCGGGCCGGCCGGCCGGCCGGCCGTGCCTCATCGGCTCGGTGAAGTCCAACATCGGCCACCTCGAAGCCGGTTCCGGCATGGCCGGGATGATCAAGACGGTGCTGGCGCTCCGCCGTGCGGAGATCCCGCCGACCCTGCGCTTCAGCGGCCCCAACCCGGCCATTCCCTGGGCGGATTCGGGCCTCCGGCTCACCGCGGACCGTACGCCCTGGCCGCCCGGGGACCGCCCCCGACGGGCCGGCGTCTCCAGCTTCGGCTACGGGGGCACCATCGCCCATGTGGTGCTGGAAGAGGCGCCCGCGGTGCGGGAGGAGCCGGCGCCCGGACCGGCGGACGCCGTCCCGCGCCTCTTCCCGCTCTCCGCCCGCTCCGGCGCCGCCGGCCGTGCGGACGCGGGCCGGCTCGCCGACTGGCTGAGCGGCCCGGGAGCCCAGGTGCCGCTCGGTGCCGTCGGACACACCCTCGGCTCGCGCCGCAGCCACCTCGAATGGCGGTCGGCGGTGGTGGCCACCGGCCACAAGGAGCTCACCGCCCGGCTCCGCGGCCTCGCCGAGGGCGACTCCTGCCCGGGCACCGTCACCGGCGGGGTGCCGGCCGAGCCCGGGCCCGGCCCCGTCTGGGTGTTCTCCGGGCACGGCGCGCAGTGGAGCGGCATGGGCCGGGACCTCCTCGCCGGCGCCCCCGGGTTCGCCGCTGCCGTCGACCGGATCGGCCCCGCCTTCGCCGAGGAACTCGGTGTCACCGCACGGCAGTTGATCGAGGCCGGCGACATCGCCCGGGTCGATCTCGTGCAGCCGATGCTCTTCGCGGTCCAGCTGGGTCTGGCCGCCGTGTGGCAGTCGCTGGGCGTCCGGCCGGCCGCGGTGATCGGCCACTCCGTGGGGGAGATCGCCGCCGCGGTCGTGGCCGGCATGCTGAGCGAGGAGGACGGCGCCCGGCTGGTCTGCCGGCGCAGCGCACTGCTGCGCCGGGTGGCCGGCGCCGGCGGCATGCTGATGGTCGGCCTGCCCGCCGACGCGGTGGCCGCCCGGCTGGGCGGCACCGGACTGGTCCCGGCCATCCTGGCGTCGCCGCACTCCACCGTGGTCGCCGGCGACACCGCCGACATCGAGGCCGTCGCCGCCGCACTCGGGCGGGACGAGGAGCTGGTGGTCCGCCGGGTGGCCACCGATGTGGCCTTCCACAGCCCGCACATGGATCCGTTGCTCGACGAACTCGTCGCGGCGGCAGCGCAGTTCACCGTGAGCGCGCCCCGCGTCCCGGTGTACAGCACGGCGCTGGACGACCCGCGGGACGGATCGGCGCGCGACGGCGCCTACTGGGCGGCCAACCTCCGCAATCCGGTGCGGTTCCGCCACGCGGTGCAGGCGGCGGCCGAGGACGGCTTCCGCGTCTTCCTCGAAGTCTCCGCCCACCCCGTCACCGGCCATTCCCTCCAGGAGACGCTGGAGGCGGCCGGCGCGGGCGAGAGCTGTGTCGCCGGATCGCTCCGCCGCGACCGGCCCGAACGGGAACAACTCCTGCTGAACGCAGGCCTCCTGCACTGCCACGGCGTCCCCCTCGACTGGCCGTCGCTGCACCCCGGCGGCCCGCCCGCGCCGCTCCCGAACCGGACGTGGCACCGGCAGCGGTACTGGCGGGAGCCTGTCGCCCGGGACACCGGAAGGGTCCGGCCCGAGGTGTCCGGCCGGACGCTGCTCGGCTCCCGTGTCACCCTGGCCGGGTCCACCCCGCTGGACCTGTGGAGCGGCCGGGCCGACCGGGAGTCCCGGCCCTATCCGGGCAGCCACACCATCCAGGGCGTCGAGATCGTCCCGGCCTCCGTGGTGCTGGAGACGTTCCTGCGGGCCGGCCCGGACCGGGACGGCGAACAGGCGCTGCGCGACGTCGCCTTCGCCGTCCCCCTGACGCTGGAGGAGGCCCGGGAGATCGATGTCATCGCCCAGGACGGCACTCTGCGGCTGCACTCCCGGGCGGCCGGACCGGAGCCGGGCGACGAGACCCGGCCGTGGCTGACCCATGCCACCGCCCGGCGGACCGGCCCCGCCGGGTCGCCGCCCGTCCCGTCGGCCGACGCCGGCCCCGGCACCGCGCTATCACCCGACCTGATCACCCGTCACCTCGCCTCGGTCGGCGTGCCCGGCATGGCCTTCCCCTGGCAGGTGCACCGGCTGGAACGGACCGCCGGGGGCCTGCGCGCCGAGGTCACCGCACCGGACGGCTCCGGCACCGAACCCCCCGCCTGGGCACCGCTGTTCGATGCCGCGCTGTCCATCGTCCCCGCCGCCTTCTCCGGGCCCGCGGTCCTCCGGGTGGTCTCCGCGGTCGCCCGGACATGGACCGCCGGTCGTCCGCCCGTCCGGGCCCGGATCGACGTCACGGTCACCGGCTCGGTCACCGCCGCCGACGCCGGTGCGGACGTGCGGATCGCGGACGAGGACGGACGGACCGTCGCGGTGCTGGAGGGTGTGCGGTACGCCGGGTCCGGAACCGGACTCCGGGCGGCCGCCACGCCGGACGAACTGCTGCACCGCACCGAGTGGCGCCCGCTGCCCGGTGGCGGGACGGACGCCGCCCGTGCCCCGCTCACCCTGCTGCTGACCGGCCCGGACGGCCCGCTGCGCGAGCGTCTCCGGTCGGTCGCCGCCGCGGCGGGACACCGGTGCCTGCCGGTGGTCGGCCCGGAGGGCCTCGACGCACCGCAGGCTCCGGACGGCCCGGTGGAGGTGCTGGTCCTCCCGGCCGAGGACACCGGAGGGGCGCAGACCGCCGGCCGGGCGGGCACCGGCACCGAGCCCGATGGCGGGGCCGACGGGCTCGCGGCCCGGAACGCCTGGCTGCTCGCCCGGACCGCCCAGCGGATGGCCGCGTGGCCCCCGGGCGCGGGCCGGCTCTGGTCGCTCACCACCGGAGTCCGCGAGGCCCGCGACCTCACCGCGGTGGCGCAGGCCGCCCGTTGGGGGCTCGGGCGGGTGATCGCCGGCGAGCACCCCGAGATCTGGGGCGGCACCCTCGACCTCGGTCCCGACGGTGCCGACGCCGACCTGCGTGCCGCGCTGGAGGTGATCGCCCGGCGCCCGGACGAGGACGTCATCGCCCTCCGGGACGGCACGCCGCTGGCCGCCCGGCTGGTCCGTGCCGCCGCACCGACCGGGCCGACCGCCCCGTTCCGGTGCCGGCCGGACGGCAGTTATCTGATCACCGGCGGACTCGGCAGCCTCGGCGGCGCGATCGGCCGCCGGCTGGTGGACCGCGGGGCCCGCCGGCTGGTGCTCCTCGGACGCGGCACGCTGCCGCCCCGCACGGCCTGGTCGCACCCGCGGGACGCGGACGAGGCCCGCCGGATCGAGACCGTCCGCGGTCTGGAAGCCCTCGGCGCGACGGTCCGCGTGCTCTCCGCCGACATCGCCGACACCGGCGCGGTCGCCGCCGCACTCCATCCCGACGCGCTGGACATGCCGCCGGTCCGCGGCGTCGTGCACGCCGCCGGGGTGCTGGACGACCGGCTGCTCGGCCGGCTCGACCAGGACTCGCTGCGGGCGGTGCTCCGCCCGAAGGCCGGGGGCGCGCTCACCCTCGCCCGGCTCTTCCCTCCGGGCAGTCTCGACTTCCTGGTGCACTTCTCCTCCTGCGGCCAACTGCTCGGCCTCACCGGCCAGGCCGCCTACGCCTCGGCCAACGCCTTCCTGGACGCCATGGCCGTGCACGACCGTGCCCGGGGCGCCTCCGGCACCATGAGTCTCGGCTGGACGTCCTGGCGGGGCATGGGCATGGCGGTCAACGAGGCCGTGGACGCCGAGCTGCGCGCCTCCGGGGTGGGGGACATCGCCGAGGCCGAGGCGTTCGGGGCCTGGGAGCGGGCCGCCGGGCTGGACGAGCCGCACCTGGCCGTGCTGCGGACGGTGCCGCTCCCCGCGGGAGCGACCCGCCCGCGCCTGCTGGCCGATCTCGCGACGGACACCGCCGAGGGGCCGGGCCCGGCCGGCTCCGAGTGCGCGGGCGGCATCTGGGAGCTGCCGCCCGACGAACTCCGGGCCCGGCTGCACGAGGAGACCGTCACCCAGGTCGCCCAGGAGCTGCGGCTCGACCCGGCGGAGCTCGAACCGGACCGCTCCTTGCTGAAGTCGGGCATGGACTCCGTCCTGGCGATCGTCATCCGCCGGCGGCTGGAGGCGCGGCTCGGCCGCAAGCTGCCGGCCAATCTCATCTGGCACCGGCAGACCGTGGCGGCGGTGGTGGACTACCTCGTCGACAGCGCACGCCCGTGACGGCGGCCCGTGCCGCCACGGCAGCCGCCGGGCGGCATGGGCGCACCCCCTCGTGCCCGCCGCGTCTTCCGGGTGCCGCGCCCGGAAGACGCGGCGGGCGGGGGCGGGCACAACGCCCCGGCCCCGTACGGACGTTCAGCGGACAGGCCGGTCGTCCCCGAGTAGCATCATGGTATGCCGTATGATGAGACGGTTTATCCGGATACTGCTTCCGCCGGTGCGGTGCCCCTGAGCTTCCGGGACATCGGCGACCCGTCCGGCGCCCCGGTCGTCCTGCTGCACGCGCTGGGGAACACCGGGCGCACCTGGGACGCCCTCGCCACCGTGCTGGCCGACCGGGGGCGCCGCGTCATCGTGCCGGACCTCCGGGGCCACGGGCGCAGTCCGCGCCCCGGCCACTACACCTACGCACTGATGCGGGAGGACGTGACGGCGCTGCTGGACCGGCAGGGCGTCGGCACGGTCGACCTGGTGGGGCATTCCATGGGCGGTCACATCGCCTGGCTCATCGCCCAGCACCGGCCCGGACGGGTCCGCCGCCTGGTCATCGAGGACGCCCCGCCGCCGCCCCGTGACGCCGCGGGCGAGGCCGCGCTGCGGGCCCGCACCGCGCACGCCGGCGGGCGGCCGGTGATGGCGCTCTTCCAGGAGTTCCTCGATCTGCGGCGCTCCCGGGGCATGGACCGCGGCGCGATCCGGCCGGTCATCGACGGACTGCGCAGCCCCGACCCGGCCTGGTGGCGGAAGCTGCCGCTGGTGTCCGCCGAGACCCTGGTCGTCAGTGGCGGACCGGGCAGTCCGGTGTCCCGGTCGCTGCTGGCCGAGGTGGCCGCCACCGTTCCGCGGGGGAGCTTCCTCGCCATCGACGCGGGCCACTATGTGCACCGGACGGAACCGGAGCGGTTCGGTGCCGCGGTGACGGCCTTCCTCCGCTGAAACCTTGCCCGACACCCGGCTGACACCCCGGTGGAAACCTGGTCCGACACCCGCCCCCGGGGCGGCGCCGTGTCCGGCCGCCACCGCGCCGGGCGGCCGGATGCGGCGTCACCCCAGCAGTGCGGCGGCGGACACCGGACGCGCCCGTTCGTAGGCGGCCTGCACCAGCAGTTGCAGCCCCAGGGCCTCCTGGGCGGTCGCGATCGCGGACGGGGCGGTGCCCGTCACCACATCGAACCAACCGGAGATCGCGGCCAGCTCCGGCCGCCCCCCGGCCTCGACCACCGTGCCGTCGGCCAGGCGCAGTTCCCCCCGCCGCAGATCCAGCACATGGGTGCCGGAGCTGGTGCGCACGGTCACCGCCATCGCCAGCCGCCGTCCGGCCCGGTCGATCCGCAGGGTCGCCGGAACGCCCTGGAACGACAGCCCGACCCTGGCCCGCTCCTCCACCTCCGCCGAGTCGACCTCGCAGCTGTGCACGTCCGGCCGGCCGAAGACGGTGACCAGGATGTCCAGGGCGTGCAGCCCGAGGTCCAGCAGCGCCCCGCCCCCGGCCCGCCGCGCGTCGCCGTACCAGGGGGTGCAGGCGCGCCACACCCGGTCGCCCGGGGTGACGAAGGTCAGCTCGATCTCCTGGGTGCCGTCCCGGGCCACCTCGGTGAACGGCTTCAGCAGCTCGTGGAACCGGTACGGCAGGTTGACGCTGAGGAGCCGGTCGGCGTCGGGGTGCGCCGCGATGGCCCGCGCCGCGTCGATCCCCGCGGCGAGCGGCTTCTCGCACAGCACCGCGACCCCGGCGTCCAGCGCCGCGAGCACCGCCTCGGCATGGGCGTCGTTCGGGGTGCAGACGCTGATCACGTCCGGGGCGGTCTCCTTCAGCAGCCGGTCGACCGAGGAACCGGTCCACACCCCGGGCCGGTCCGCGAACAGCGCCTCCGCCCGCCCGGCGTCCAGGTCGACGGCGCCGACCGGTTCGATGTCGTCCCGGGCGTCGGCGCAGGGCAGGTGGTAGCGCTGGAACACTCTGCCGCAGCCCACACCGGCGAAGCGGGATCTCCGTGCATCGGACATCGGTCAGCTCCTCACCTGCGCGAGTGCGTGTTCACCGCAGGCCCGCGCGGCCTCGACGGCGAAGTCGGGGAAGGCGTGGCCCAGATGGCGCCGGTCGTAGGCGTCCACGAGGTCCCGCAGTTCGGCCTCCAGCCGCTGCGGCAGGCCGGGGGGATTCTCGTCGGCCAGCATCAGCCCGACGTTGAGGAACGCGACGAGCAACTGGGCGAGCCCCTGGTCCCAGCTGCGCAGCCGGCCCAGCAGCGGCCGCAGCGACTCCGCGCCGGTGCCGCGGCGCGCCCGCACCGCGTCCGCGATGCTCTGCGCCAGGAAGGGAACCTCGTTCTCCTTGCGGTCGCTGATGTCCGCGCTGACCGCGCTCCATGCCGTCCACAGGTCCTCGACGCGCCCGTCCTGGACCTGGTACTCCCGGCGCGCCTCGCGCAGCACCTCCCAGGCGGGGCCGTCGACCCCGGGGATGTCGGGTTCGCCGAAGCTCGTCACCTTGTCGTAGATCTCGGTGCCGCGCAGCGCGATGGCCCGGTTGATGAGGAAGAACGGGTTCTCGCTCTCGTGCACCCGGGCGGTCACGATGAATTCCAGGTTCTGCCAGAGTTCGTCGATGGTGGTGCCGGGCTCGATCATGATCCAGCCGGGTTCCAGCTCGATGCGTTCCTGTTTGAACATCCGGGCGGCGTCGAAGTTGTAGTCGACGGTGGTGCCCTTGCGGAACCGCCGCATCATGCCGGGCGCGCCGGTCTCCATGCCGAGCAGGGCGAGTTCCATGCCGGCGCGGCGCAGGGTGCGCAGCGCCTCCCGGTCGATGAGTCCGGTGTCCACCCGGAACTCGCAGTGGAAGGAGACCTTCAGTTTGCGCCGGAGGATCTCCTCGGCGAACCCCACCGCGTGGTGGTAGCCGTCCTGGAACGCGCCGCCGAAGTTGTCGTCGTTGAACCAGACGAAGCGGGTGCCGAAGTCCCGCTGCAGGAACTCGATCTCGTCGACGGCGTCCCCGACCGGGCGCACCCGCCAGGGCCCGCCCTCGACTCCGGGCTGCCGGGGCGCGTAGCAGAAGGTGCACTTCGCGTGGCAGCCGCGGCTGGTGTAGGTCGACGCCCGCGGAGTGGGAATCCCCGTCCTGCGGTGATGGAGCAGGAGGTCGCGCGCGGGCCACGGCTCGTTGGCGAGGTCGGGGAGTTTGGGGGGTCCGCTGCTGCGGACGCGGTCTCCCTGCCAGTAGTAGAGGCCGGGGACGGTGCGCCAGTCGCGGTCGGCGGCGAGGGCGTTCATGAGGCCTTCGACGGTGAGTTCGCCTTCGCCGAAGGCGACGCAGTCGGCTTCGGGTATGCGTTCGGCGATGAGTTTGGCGTTGTAGGTGCAGAAGGCTCCGCCGATGGCGACGAAGACGGTGGGGTCGGCGGCGCGGACGCAGCGCAGGAGGCGTACGGCGTCGACGATGTGGAGGTCGTACATGATGCTGATGCCGACGAAGTTGGGGCGTTCGCGGCGGATGAGGTCGGTGATGGCTTCGTCGCTGGGGTTGCGTCCGTGGAGGTTGAGGGCTTTGACGGAGTATCCGCACCCCCGCAGGTGCCCCGCGATGCACGCGACGCCGAGGTTCTCCCGCACCCGCTTGTAGAACAGCCGCATGGCGGGGTCGAGCTTCAGGTACTCCTCGTCGTTGATCAGCACGTTCTGGTTGTTCAGGCTTGCGGCACCGGTGGAGATCTCCCGCGGCGTCAACAGGACCACGTCCGACATGACCGGTCTCCTTTCCTCTCCGAAGGGCGCCCCGGACGACGTCCGGACACCGCTGGGTCAGCCCGTCAGGACCTGTTCGCCGCAGGTCCGCTTGGTCTCCTCGACGAATTCCGGATACGTGTGGCCCAGGTGCTCGCGGTCGTAGGCGTCGACCAGCGCGCGCAGCTCGGCCTCCAGGCGCCGCCCCAGGTCCGGCGGATTCTCGTCGGCGAGCAGCAGACCCACGTTGAGGAAGGCGATCAGCAGGTGCGGCAGGTTCTCCACCCAGGTGCGCAGCCGGCTCAGGAGTGGCCGCAGCCCCTGGCCGCCCCGGGCACGGCGCAGCCGCGTGGCATCGGCGATGATCTGGGCGACGAACGGGAGCCCCTCCTTGCGGTCGCTCACCTCACCGCTCACCAGGCTCCAGGCCCGCCACAGGTCCTCGACCCGCCCGTCCGCGACCCGGTACTCGCGGCGCGCCTCCCGCAGCACCTCCCAGGCCGGCCCCCCGTGCAGACCGGGGATCTCCGGCGGCAGCGGGTCGACGACCTTGTCGTACATCTCGGTGCCGCGCAGCGCGATGGCCCGGCTGATGAAGGAGAACGGGTTCTCGCTCACGGCGATGTCGGCCGCCACGATGAATTCCAGGTTCTGCCAGAGCTCGTCGATGGTGGTGCCGGGCTCGATCATGATCCAGCCGGGTTCCAGCTCGATGCGTTCCTGTTTGAACATCCGGGCGGCGTCGACGTTGTAGTCGACCGTGGTGCCCTTGCGGAACCGTTTGGCCATACCGGGCGACCCGGTCTCCATGCCGAGCAGCGCCGATGCCATGCCGGCCCGGCGCAGGGTGCGCAGCGCCTCCCGGTCGATGAGTCCGGTGTCCACCCGGAACTCGCAGTGGAACGAGATCCGCAGATCGCGCCGGATCAACTCCTCGGCGAATGCCGTGGCATGGTAGTAGCCGTCCTCGAACGCGCCGCCGAAATTGTCGTCGTTGAACCAGACGAACCGCGTCCCGAAGTCCCGCTGCAGACACTCGATCTCGTCCACCACATCGACGGGCGACCGCACCCGCCACGCATTGCCCACCACGCCCGGAGCCCGCGGCACATAGCAGAAGGTGCACTTCGCATGGCAGCCCCGGCTGGTGTACGTCGACGCGACGGGCGTCCGGATCCCGGCCTCCCGGTGCCGCAGCAGCACATCGCGGGCGGGCCAGGGTTCCGAGGTCAGGTCGGGGAGTTTGGGGGGTCCGCTGCTGCGGACGCGGTCTCCCTGCCAGTAGTAGAGGCCGGGGACGGTGCGCCAGTCGCGGTCGGCGGCGAGGGCGTTCATGAGGCCTTCGACGGTGAGTTCGCCTTCGCCGAAGGCGACGCAGTCGGCTTCGGGTATGCGTTCGGCGATGAGTTTGGCGTTGTAGGTGCAGAAGGCTCCGCCGATGGCGACGAAGACGGTGGGGTCGGCGGCGCGGACGCAGCGCAGGAGGCGTACGGCGTCGACGATGTGGAGGTCGTACATGATGCTGATGCCGACGAAGCTGGGGCGTTCGCGGCGGATGAGGTCGGTGATGGCTTCGTCGCTGGGGTTGCGTCCGTGGAGGTTGAGGGCTTTGACGGAGTATCCGCAGCCCCGCAGGTGCCCCGCGATGCACGCGAGCCCGAGGTTCTCCCGCACCTTCTCGTAGAACAGCCGCATGGCGGGGTCGAGCTTCAGGTACTCCTCGTCGTTGATCAGCACGTTCTGGTTGTTGATGCTGGCAAATCCGGTGAGGATCTCCCGCGGTGTCAGCAGGACCGCGTCTGCCATGCCGGCTCCTCTCCCTTCGGGTGGTTCGTGGCTGAGGACGTCAGGAGGAGCGCCGCGTTGTTGCCGCCGAAGCCGAAGTTGTCCACCAGCACGGAACGGATGCCGTCGCAGGGTTCCGGGCCGGCCGGGACGCGGACGTGCCGGGTGTCCGGAGCCGACCGCAGCCCCGGCGTCCCGGGCACCACGCCGGACCGGAGTGCCTGCACGGCGGCCGCCAGAGCGGGAAACACCGAGGCGTGCAGCAGGTGCCCGGCCGCGCCCTTGTACGAACTCACCGGCACGCCGCGCCACCCGCGTTCGGCGCCGACCGTGTCCAGCGCCAGCAGCTCGGCCTCGTCGCCCTGGCGGGTGCCGGGCGCGTGGCCGTGCACATGGTCGACCCGGTCCGTCCCCGCCATGTCCAGGGCCGCCCGCATGCAGTCCGCGGCGATCTCCGCGTTCAGGGCGCTGGTGCCGCGGCCGCCCACCCGGCAGGCGATTCCGCCGAGCGCCGCCGCCGGGCGGTGCCCCCGGGCCGCCGCGTGCTCCGCGGTCTCCAGCACGACCGCACCGGCGCCCTCACCGATCGTGACACCGCTGCGGTCCCGGTCGAACGGGCGGGCGGTGCGGATGCTCGTCGCCCGCAGCACGTCCAGACAGGCGTAGTCGTAGACATTGAGCGCGGAGACGCCCGTCACTACCGCCATGTCGGCGAGCCCGGACAGCAGCCACTCCCGGGCCATGGCCAGCCCGAACGCGCCGGACGCACAGGCGTGGGCCAGCAGGGCGGCGTTCCCGGGGGAGACCCCGAAGCCCTCGCCGTCCCACTCCTCCTCCAGGGATATCTCCCGGATCTGCGGGGCGCCGTCCACCGCCGGCAGGTGCGGCACGACCCCGGCGCCCACCAGCAGCGTCCGCTCCGGCAGCCGGGTCAGTCCGGCCCCGGCCAGGGCCTCCGTACGGGCCCGGTCCAGCAGGACCCGCCGCACCGGGAGCCCCGGCCCGGCCTCCGCCGCGGCCTGGCACACCGTCCGGCTCCGGAACCGTGCGGCGTCGAACCGGGTGAGCTCGGAGAGCGCCCGCCGCCCGGCCACCAACTCCCGCCAGAACGCGTCCACTCCGTCACCGAACGCGGTCACCAGCCCGAGCCCGGACAGCACGACTCCCGACCCCACCGCGTCGCCGGGCGACGGTGCCCCGGCCGGGGCCGCCACCAGGGTGGCCGTCACCAGATAGCCGCCGCTCTCCGGATCCCGCGCGAGCTCGCACACCACCATCGCCTCGTGCAGCCCCGCCGCGACCGCGCCGCGGGCCCAGCGCAGCGCCTGCTCCGCCGCGCCCCGGGGGCTGATCAGCACATGGCCCGCGCCGTCCCAGTCCGACCGCTCCGCGAACTCCTGGAGCAGTTGCGCCGGTTCCGGTGCCATCGACTCCGAGGGCCGCAGCCGGCGGCCGCCCGCCTCGGCCTCGACGCAGCGCGCCACATAGCCGGAGGTCGTCGCCACGCAGTGGTCGGTGGCGGCCAGGAGCACGGGTGTCCCGCGGCGCAGCGGTGCCGGCAGCCCGTCCAGGGCCCGGGCGAGAACCTGCACGACCACCTCGGTCAGCGACTCCTCGCCGGCCGGAGCGGTGCGGCCCGCACGCGCCGGGCCGCCGTCCGGCGGGGCCGCGCGGGTGGCGCCCAGGACGACCGTGTCCGGACCGGGAGCGGTCACCGTGCCGCCTCCCCGAGCGGAGCGAGCCGCCCGGCCAGCTCCTCCAGACCCAGGCGGCCGAGCAGGTACGCGCCCACGGCGGTGAGCCCGGGATCGCCGTGCTGCTGCGCCACCAGCCGCCAGAAGTGCGGCAGCGCGGTGGCGACATCGCGGCGGGCCACCGGCAGGTGGTACGCGCCGGCCGGGATCAGGCGGAAGTCCACACCGTCCGCGGCGAGCCGGAGGCCGAGCTCCAGGTCCTCGCCGCCCCACAACGTGCCGTAGCGCTCGTCGAACCGCCCGGCCCGGACGAACACCCCGCGCCCCAGGCTGGTGTTGGTGCCGATGCAGGACAGCCAGCCCAGATGCCGGTGGGCCGGATTCCCGGTCACCTTCCGGGCGGTGCTCTCGATGAACGAGCACCGCGGCCCGAACGAGCGGGCCACCCGCTCCGGATCCGCGACGTCCACGGGCCGGAGGCTGCGTCCGCGGGCACCGGTCAGCGCCGCCTCCAGCCGCAGGGTGTCCGGGGTCAGCGCGAACGCCGACAGATCGGTGACCCGGCCGTGCACCATCAGCTCACGTGCCCCGGCGTGCGCCGCGAGGTGCGCCTCGAGGAGCCGCGGGGTGGCCACGGTGTCGTCGTCGAGGAAGAGGAGGATCTCGGAGCGGGCCAGCCGGGCACCGGCGTTGCGCGCGTGGGCGACGCCCCGTCCGCCGGTGTCGGCGACCCGGAGCGGGAGACCCGCCGGCAGGGCTTCGAGGACCTGCGCCACGGCTTCCCGGCCGGGCGCGTCGTTGACCAGGACGACCTCGAACCGGTCGCGGGGCAGCGTCTGGTGGAGCAGCGCCGTCAGGGTCAGCAGCAGCCGCGTGGTCCGGCCGCGCGTCGGTATGACGACGCCGATCGGCACGGGCGGGGCGTTCACGGTGCGGTCCACCCGGGCTTCCTCCACGGTCGAATGGGGAGTGCGGGGACTCATGGCGCCCCGCCGCCCTCCGCTGCGGAGGGCCCGTCCGTGCCGCGGGTCACGAGACCGACGGGCTCCGGCCCACCTTCTGATCGAGGATGTAGGTGGCCAGCCCCTCGATGGAGAAGAGGGTCTCCTCCGTCAGGTCCTCGTCCTCGAAGACCACGTCGTACTTCTCCTCCAGGATGAGGAGGTACTCCAGGGCGTCCAGCGAGCTGAATCCGTACTGGTCGACCAGGCTCGTGTCGGCGGCGGGCCCGGTGCCCTCCGGCTGCTGCCGGTGGTCCTCGGCCTTGGTCATCCCTGCCGCTATCTCATGCAGCTCTCGAATGAGTCCAGCGCGGTCCATGCCGTTCCTCCTGTGAAGGGTCGCTGCCTGACGGACCTCGGCGCCCGGAGCGGGTCATCGCCCCGGCACGACGGGTCGGTTCACTCGGACACCGACGCGAACTGTGTGGCGAGCTGCTGCTCGGTCCGCCCGCGGTAGGAGTCCATGCGGAAGTAGTGCTGCAGATCGCCACCGAACTCGGTCCGGTAGTAGAAGGAGGTCACCAGGGCCTCGGGGTCGGTGCGGACCGTCTCGCCCCGGCGCAGCGCCGAGATCAGCTCGGGCACGGGGTACTTGAAGGTGACGTCACTGCGCAGATACCAGCGGTCCCCGTACTTCTCGGTCACCGGGAGGTCCTCCTCGGGACCGGAGCCGTCGGGGAGCAGCCGCACCGGCTGGCACATGAGGTCGTAGAGGAAGACCTCGTCGAGCAGCGGCAGCAGATCCTTCGGCAGGTCGGGCCGCATGGCCTCGTCCCACCAGCGCTGCAGCAGCCGCTTGGTGAGCAGACGCCAGACGTTGGGGTCCACGTTCTCGCTCGCCGATCCGGCCGGCTGTGCCACGGCCGTGAGCTCCCGGGCATCCGGGTCCTCGCAGGTCTCCACCCACTCGGAGAACTTCAGGATCACCGCGGACTGCGGCACCCCGGCGAGCTCGCGCAGCGCGACCCAGATGTTGTGCAGCCACAGACTGCGGGCCAGCACGCGGTTCCAGCAGATGAACCGGAGCATGCGCTCGTTGTCCTGGAGCGTCATGGTGTTGTGCGTCAGGACGTAGTCGAAGTCGTCGTTCTCGCCGCGCACCGTGACCAGACCGTGCTGCTCACGCTTGTCGTGGTAGTCGGTGTTCGGCAGAATCATCAGCGGATGCACCGCGATGAACGGCGTATGCCGCGAGGCCCGGTCGTAGCCGTCGAGGAACGACTCGACCGTTTCCCCCGGGGCACCCCAGATCAGTTCCAGATACGGGGTGATGCCGTGGTCGGTCAGCCAGCCGACGAGATCCTCCCACTCGTTCAGCTTCATATTGCGCCGCCGCATCAGATCCAGGACCGAGTCGTCCATGGTCTGCAGGGCCAGGATGAAGGCGCTGTGCATCCCGGACTGCTTCATCTTGTCCATGATGCGGTAGAAGCCGGCCGACTTGTTCTTGGCCCAGGAGGTCTCGAGCCGCTTGGGGAATCCATACTTGCTGCGCACCCGCAGCAGGTCGTCCAGGAATTCCTCGTCCTCGCGCAGCAGGCCGAAGTTGGAGTCGCAGAGCATCAGGGTTTCCGCGCCGTGCCGGCCGAGGAGTTCGAGTTCCTCGCGCAGCCGCTCCCGTGAAAAGGCCCGCATCTTCTGCCCGGTGGCACCGCCCCAGTAACAGAAGGCGCATTTGTAGGGGCAGCCACGGTTGGTCTCCATGAGCGCGTAGTCGTAGAGGAACCGGCCCGTCCGGTCGACCAGCGGAACCGCTCCGCTGAGAATGGGGGAGGGGAGGGACTCCAGGTCCGTGATGCGTTCCCGCTCCTCGGTGGTGACGACTTCGCCGTCGGACCCGCGGAAGGAGACACCCCGGATGCCGTGCAGCGCGGTCCGGGTGGCGCCGTCCAGATAGCCGTTCAGCAGCTCCGGGAACACCAGTTCGCCTTCGCCGTTCACCACCACGTCCACCTGCGGGTACATCCGGAAGACGCGCTCCGCCTGATGGGCGACGTGGTTGCCGCCGAAGACGACCCACCCGTCGGGATTCATCTGCTTGAAGGTCTCCGCGAGCACGCCGAACGTGCGGTAGTTCCAGCCCAGTACGGAGAAGCAGAGAATGTCGGGGCAGCCGTCGCGGATGAGATCCCGGCCCATGGCATTGATCCCCGCGTCACCCGGATAGTTCCGAATGGTGACGTCCATGCGGCGGCGAATGCGCTCGTCCCGGTCGGCGCATGCCTTGAGATATCCGACGGCCAGGGGCATCGAGGCGGCGGAATTACCCCACACACCTTGCTGGACAAGTAAGACACGAGACTTCACAACCGCGTTCCCCCGATCCTCATCCGCATCCACCGTGGCCAGGGACTTTCAGAGCCCGAGGCTACAACAGAAGAGGATCCACGCAATGGGACCTCGTGCGGCGTGGGGGCGGGGTGTCCGGTTCCCGCCGCGTTCGTGCCGCCGAATGGCCCAGCGGGCCCGGGGGCGGGGGCAGTCGTCGGCCTCCCCCGCCACCCGGCCGCCGGGAGTCTGATGTGGGAAATCGTCAAAAAGAATCTTGACCGCTTCCGGAGAGCGGCGCGTGCGGAGATCTTGAAGACGGGGAAGAGGGAGATTGGCCGGAACCAGCCGGGAAGCGGCGGAAGGCCATTGGGCCGGAGTCCGGACCGTCCGGCCCAATTTCAGCCACCTGTTGATTAAGGGTTTATTCCGCTCCGGGCCTGTGGAGAATCGAACCGTTCGTCGGAGCGCGGCCGGGAGCCGGTGACGCGCGCCGTTTCACGGGCGGAATCCGGGGCCCCGGTACGCCCGGATCCCGGACTCGGGCCAGGAGGCCACATGACGGAGGTTCCCGGCGCGTGGTGCCCCCTCGCTCTGCCCCATGCGGAGGTGGCCGGGAGCCGGATCCTGTGCCGGGGAGAGGCGGTCGAGGAGCCCGGCCACCCGCCCGGCTCGGCCGCCCGGCTGCTGGCCCGGTGCGACGGCAGCCGGCCGCTCGACGGCTTCACCGCCGCGGAGCGGAGCCTCCTCGGCACCTGGCAGCGGGACGGACTGGTGGTCATGGCGCCCGGCGGACACCCGGACCGCGCCGCGGCGGACGCCCCCGTCGTGGTGTCCCCGCACCCCGACGACGCGGCACTGGCCCTCGGCGGCCTGCTGGCCCGCCGCGGCGGCCGGGTGCTCGACGTCTTCAGCGTGGAGACCTGGACCAAGGACCCGTACTACGCCGGGCGGCCCGCCCTGACATCCCGTCTGCTGCTGGCGGAGGAGGCGGTCGCCGCCCGCGTCCTCGGCACGGAGGTCGAACTCCTCGGCTTCGTCGACGCGGCGGACCGGGCACCGCGCGCGGAGCGGTTCTTCGCCGGGACGGCCCTGTCCGACGCCTTCCCGGACGAGGAACCCGGGCTGTTCGCCGACCTGACGACCCGGCTCGCCGGACTGCTGGACGGGGCCGCAGAGATCTGCGCACCGCTCGGCGTCGGCGGCCACGTCGACCATCTGGCCTGCCGGGAGGCGGTGATCGCGCTGCTGGCCCGGGGCGGTCTCACCGGCGCCCGGGTCGTCTTCTACGAGGACCAGCCGTACTCGGTCTTCGGCTCCGCCGAGGAAGTGGCCCGGGGGCTCGCCGCCCGGCTGACCTCGCTCGGCCTCGGCGCGCTGCGCCCGGAGCTGTGCCCGATGGACGCCACGGCCGCCCTGGCCAAGCACGAGGCCCTGCGGGCGTACCGCATCCAGGTCCGCCGGGGCGTCGTCCGCCGCATCGCCCGGCACGGGGAACGCCTGGCGGAGCACTCCGGCCACCCGGCAGCCGAACGGATATGGCCCCTCGTCAGCTGATCGTGCGCCGTGCCCGCGGGTGGCACGGCGCAGGCACCACCCCAGACGCCGGCCCCGCGGGGGACGGTCACCGAGCAGACGCGGCCCAGCTGCCGCCTTGTGAAGGGTGTCGAGATGTACGTACTGGCTCAATCCCTGGATCCGGCCGATCTGGACGTCCTCGGGGAGGCCTGCGCCGAACTGGGCCTCACCCTGCACGACTGCGATCCGGAGGCCGGATCCCCCGACTGGCCGGATGTCCTGCTCGCCTCGCTGCACGCCGTGGCCGCCACCGCGCCCGGACTGTCCGCGGCCGAGGTCAAGGGCCGGGGCGGATACCCGATCGCGGTGCTCGACAGCGTGTCGGCGACCGGGGTGCTGGCGGCGCTCTCCGACGGCTTCGCGCTCGCTCTGGCCAGTCCCCTCAAGCAGCACCGCCTCGTCGACAGCCTGGGGTACCTCAAGTCCGTCACCCCGCCGGAGAGCACCCAGGTGCTGACGCTCGACGGCCGGGGCCGGCTGCACTCCCCGTCGAAGGCGGTCCCCGTCACCGACGCCGAGGCGGGCATGCTGCGACTGCTCGCCGGTCGCCCCGGACAGATCGTCCCGCGCCAGGACATCGCCGAGGCGACCGGAGGTGAGGACGTGAACCCGGTGTCCTCGGTCCTCAAGCAGAAGCTCCTCGACATCGACTCGGGAGCCAAGATCCTCAAGGTGCCGCACCTGGGCTTCCGCCTGGTGGGCACCGTCCGCGACCTGTCCACCGCCTCCCCCGGCCACGAGAACGGATCCGCCACATGACCGACCGCGCCACCCCCGGGACCATGACCGCCCGCACCGGAACGGCGGCCGGTGCGGCTGGCCCCGGAACCGGCGCTCCCGGAACGGCGGCGGGGACCGCCGCATCCGCCGGCGCTCCCGGAACGGCCGTCGGCACCGGGCCGTCGACGACGGACATCGGACGGCAGCGCACCGCCGTGCCCGAGGACCGGTTCCGGCTGGTCGTGGTGACCGGAGCGCCCGGCGTGGGCAAGACCCGGCTGGCGCAGAGCCTGGTCGCCCGCTATGCCGTACCGGCCGCCGCCGTCGACTGCGATCCGGTGGTGCACCCCTGGGAGAGCTCCGAGAAGCTCTACGCGCTGATGGCGTCGACCCTGCGTGCCACCCTCCCCGTCTACCGGGCCTGGGGGGCCGGGGTGGTCGTGGTCAGCGGCGTCGTGCTCGCGGGGCGTGCCCTGGAACCGTTCCAGGAGGTGTTCGACGCGCTCGGCGCGGAATCCGTGATCTACGGTCTGCGCGCCGGCCCGGACGCACTCGCCGCCCGGATCCGCAAGGACCCGGGCGGCGAGCACTTCATCGAGGGCCGGCTGGCCGAGACCCACCTCGACGAGGAGGTGGCGCTGGTGCCGGGCGCCCGGCAGATCGACACCACCGGCCTCGGCCCGGAGGAGGCCGTCGAGGCCGTCCTGGCGATGGAGCGGGCCGAGCTCGGGCCGGCCTGGCTCGGGCCGGCCCACTGATCAGCCGAAGCGCCCGACCTGCAGCCCGCCGTGCGGTTCCGCCCGCAGGGAGAGCACGAACCCGTAGTAGTGCGTGGCGCCGATGCTCTCCACATAGGCCCGCACCTCGTCCCCCAACGGGCCCGAGAGCTGCAGGTTCTCGTCCCGCGGGGCGAACGCGGGCCAGCGGGGCGGTGTCGACGGGCGGAGGAGCAGCCGGCCGGAGACGCCGAGCCGGTTCATCTCCGCCTCCAGCTCCGGGATGAAGAACGGCGCCCGCTCGTCCCCGTAGGCCGCGGCCTGGAGCAGGGCCTCGCCCGAAGCGGTGAGCAAATCGGGTGTCCGGCGCAGCAGCTCCCAGAAGAACTCCAGTCCGTCCAGGCCGGCTTCACCGGCCAGCCAGCCCAGCGAACCCCGGCGCAGCGGCAGACAGGGCGGATTGGAGACGACCAGGTCGAACCGGGAGTCGAGCGCGAGGGACATGATGTCGCCCTCGGCGGTGCGCACCCGGTCGCCCAGACCGTTCAGCCAGGCGTTGAAGCCGGCCGCCGCCGTGCACTCCGGATTGACGTCCACCGCCAGCAGGTCGGCGCCGTTCCGGGCGGCCGACAGCCCCAGGATCCCGGTGCCGCAGCCGAGGTCGAGCGCCGAGCGCGCCTCCCGGCGGGCGGCCACCAGCCGGGCCAGGGTCATGGAGTCCGTACCGACCCAGGGGGCGTACGATCCGACGTCGCGGCCCGCGGCCCGCCACGCCGCGAGGAGGGTCAGGCCCTCGCCGCGGACCAGGCAGTACTCGGCGGACAGCTTTCCGGACTCCTGGGAGAGCACACCGCAGCGCAGCAGCAGGTCCAGCAGCGGACCGGGGAGTTGGGACCGGGCGTCGGCCTCGGTGACCGGCTCCCCGAGGACGAACAGCGAGGCGAGCAGGGATTCCGCGGACATAGTGCGGGCGATCGTGGCGAGTGTTCCGGTGTTCCGCCAGGGAGCCAGCTCACCGAGCCAGTCCCCGGCCAGGGTGAGCAGGTCGTGGTGCGGCAGCGACCGCAGTCTCGCCGCACCGGCCTCCATCAATTCCCCGGCCGAGATTTCTTCCACGGAAATCATGCATTCTCCTCACACACCAGGTGCGTCGGTCGGTGATGTCGGTCGGGGTCAGGCCGGATGACCGGCCGGGGTGAAGATCGGCTCGAATGCCGCCTTCAACTCGTTCAGCCGGGCCAGTGCCTGTGGGCCTGCGTACGGTGCGCACCGGGCGATCTCCGCCTCGGAGATCTGCCCGAGGAGGAAGAGGTTCACCACATCGATCGGCCCGGTGCAGCTCTTGCAGTAGGGGAACCGTGGGCGGGGCTGCATGAACATCTCGTAGTGCTGGTGCTTGCCGAACTGCTCGGGAATCAGCTGGGGATCCTCGGTGATATTCCCCATCGGTTTCAGCCAGGCATACGGACAGCAGGAGACGTCTCCCTGCCCGAAGAGCTGCACCATGGTGGCGGTGGCATAACACCGCAGCGTGCGGACGCCGGTGCGCAGCTGATTGCCGATGTGCTCGACGAAGGCCCGCGGCGGAAGGACCTGTTCCAATTCGTCGTAGCGCTCCAGCAGGGGCCGGAAATGGTCCCCGAGCTCCGGGGCGAGGGAATCCTTGGCGTCGCCTCTGACCGGGAAGAAGTACAGCATGGCGCCGGAGCCGTACCGCTCCAGCAGAAACGCCGCGAAATCCGCCTGGCCGGTGACGTTCTTGTCGGAGAGAACCGACTGGATCTCGATGGGGATGCCCAGCTCCACCGCGTGGTCCAGATGCCGCATGATGACGTCGAACAGCCGGTGCTGCTTCGGCGGCAGGCGGTGCGCGTTCATCTCGAGGGTGTGCCCGTCCAGGGAGAGGCAGAGCTGGACGTTGCCCAGCGCGGCCAGCGCCTCCAGCCGCGGCGGCGTGAGGAAGACGCCGTTGGTGATGACCTGGACGACCTCGTACTTGCTGCTGCACTCCTCGACGAATTCGGTCGAACCCTTCAGCCAGAAGAACTCGCCGCCGCTGAGCCGCATGATCGGACTGTCCACCTGACGGTGATATCCGTCGAGAATCCGGTGCCAGTCCTCACGCCGGTCCGTGGTCAGCCTGAGCCGGGCGTCGGGAACGTTCATCAGGAGATTGAAGTCCTCGGTCAAGCAGTAGGAGCAGCGCATCTGGCACAACTGCTCCTCGATGACCATGTCGTTCATGAGGAGTTTCAGACGCTCCTGGCCGTCACGGTGCTCGAACATCGCATTGCGAAAGTCGTTCTTCAGCGCCACGCTCATCACCATTCCGGATTTGTCCTGCGCTGACCCTGACCGTAGCCTGCGAGTGTAGGTTTCGGCCGAGTGGACGGTCAACGGCCGCTCTCGGCGGATACGGACGTGATCCGGAAAGCGTCCGGAACTCGACCGTCGTGGCTCAACTTGCCCTCTGGACCGGTGTGGTGGGCGGTTGTAGCGTCTCGCCCGCGTGGCGCATTCCCACATTCTTGCAATCGCGGTTCGGCGGCCCCATTCGGCCTGCCGCCGCGAGAACCCGCCTGTACTGAGTTAGGACGGCTGCATGCTCGCTCTTGGGCTCGGCGGATCCAATCACGACTTCTCGGCCTGTCTCGTCGAGGACGGCGAAGTCAGCGTCGGTATCGAGGAAGAACGTCTGACCCGTCGGAAGTACGCGGTCAACGTCAACTCACTGGCCAACCGCGGCTGGCGGTACTGTCTCGACACGCACGGGACCCGGCTCGACCGAGTCGAGGCGATCGTGGCGGACGACACCCTGCTGCCCACCTGCTACTTCCCCTTCCGGCGCCGCACCCATCTGATCAGGCATCACCTGGCGCACGCCGCCAGCGCCTTCCACCCCTCGCCCTACCGCGAGGCCGCGGTCCTCGTCGTCGACGGCGCCGGCAGCCTCTTCGAGGGCCAGGGGGTCGAGACCATGACCCTCTCCGTCGGCGAGGGCGTCGGCATCACCGAGCTGTCGAAGGTGTACGGCACCAACTGGAGCACCGACGGACTCCGCGCCGACCGGGTCTACCAGGCGGGCGACAGCGACCACTCGCTGGGCTTCATGTACAAGGCGGTCAGCCGGGCGATCGGCTTCACCCTCTACGAGGAGGGCGCCTGGTACCTGACCGAGGACGGCAAGACCATGGGCCTCGCCCCGTACGGCACCGACCGCTACCGGGACGTGTTCCACCGCCACCTCGACCTGCTCGACGAGGGCCGGTTCGCGCTGCACCTCAAGGACGGCGGGCTGCTGGACTTCGTCGAGCACGCGCTCGACGGCCTCGACGGCGACGAGCGCTTCTCCCGCGGCGCCGACCTCGCCTGGGCCGCCCAGGACCTGCTGGAGACGGCCGTGCTGCACGCGGCCCGCTGGCTGCACCGGCAGACCGGACTCAGCCGGCTGTGCCTGGCCGGCGGCGTCGTCCTCAACTCGGTCGCCAACGGCAAGATCCTCCGGGAGACGCCGTTCACCGAGATCTTCGCCCAGCCCGCGGCGGGCGACAACGGCTGCGCGGTCGGCTGCGCCTACTACGGCTACCACGTGCTGGGGGACAACCCGCGCCCGCGCGCAGCCGAACGGGGCGCCAAGCCGGGCGCCAAACCGGGCACCAAGCCGGGCGCTGGGCCGCGCGCCCCCCGGCCGCAGCAGCACACCTACCTCGGCCGGACCTACGGCACCGACGAGGTGCGGGCCGCGCTCGACGCCTCGGGCCTGCCCTACCGGCAGGTGCCGGACCCCGCCCGGCTGGCGGCGGAACTCCTCCCCGACGGCGCGCTCATCGGCTGGTTCACCGGCGGCTCCGAGTTCGGGCCGCGGGCCCTGGGCCACCGGAGCATCCTCGCGGACCCGCGCCGCGCGGAGATGAAGGACATCCTCAACAGCAAGGTGAAGCACCGCGAGTGGTTCCGGCCCTTCGCCCCGGCCGTCCTGGCCCACCGCGCCGCCGAGTACTTCGACCTCGACATCGAGTCGCCGTACATGCTCATCGTCGCCCCGGTGCGGGAGGACAAGCGGGACGAGGTCCCGGCCATCACCCATGTCGACGGCACCGCCCGGGTCCAGACGCTGACCCCCGGCGCCAACGGCAGCTTCTACGAGCTGGTCGAGCGCTTCGGCGAGCTCACCTCGGTCCCGGTGGTGCTCAACACCTCCTTCAACGACCGCGGCGAGCCGATCGTGGAGACCCCGCAGGAGGCGCTGGCCTTCTTCGGTCCCAGCAAGCTCGACTACCTGTTCCTGGAGGACTTCCTGGTGTGCCACAGCGCGACCGATCTCGACGCCGCGACCGGGCGGACGGCCGGATGACCGCCCCCGAGCCGCGGTACGAACCGGCGCGCGCCCTCGCCCTGTGGGGCGAGGAGGAGATCGCCGCCGCCGTGGAGGTCCTCCGGTCGCGGTCGCTCTTCCGTTACTACGGACCGGACCTGCGGCACCGGGTCGACGCCTTCGAGTCCGAGTTCTCCGCGGTGACCGGGGTGCCGCACACGGTGGGCGTCTCCTCGGGCACCGCCGCGCTCACCGCCGCCATGGTCGGGCTGGGCATCCCGGAGGGCGCCGAGGTGATCGTCCCCGCGGTGACCTTCATCGGCTCGGTGAACGCGGTCGTCCAGGCCCGGGGCATCCCGGTGTTCGCCGAGGTCGACGACTCCCTGACCCTCGACCCCGAACGGCTCGACGAACTCGTCACCGAGCGGACCTGGGGCATCATGCCGGTCCATCTCGCCAACGCCGCCGCGGACATGCGGCCGATCACCCAGGTGGCCCGGCGGCACGGGCTGCGGGTCGTGGAGGACGCCGCCCAGGCGGCCGGGGTCCACTACGGGGGCCGGCCGGTGGGCAGCCTCGGGGACGCCGGAGCGTTCAGCTTCCAGCTGGAGAAGAACCTCACCGCCGGGGAGGGCGGCGCGGTCACCGTCGGGGACCGCGCGGTGTACGACCGGGTGGCCCGGTTCCAGGACCAGGGCGGCCAGTTCACCACCGGCCGCGGCGGCGACCGCGGCGCCGAGGCCGAGGCACCGTTCCTCGGCGCGAATCTGCGGATGACCGAACTGACGGGAGCCGTCCTGTCGGTGCAGCTCCGCCGGCTCGGGCCGATGCTGGAGCGGCTGCGGAGCATCGCCCGGCACGTCCGCCGGGAAGCCGCCGATCTGCCGGTGCGCTGGCGCCGGCTCCCGGACGAGGCGGGCTCCGGGGGCGACCTCACCCTCCTCCTCGCGTCCCGCCTGGAGGCCCGGCAGTTCGTGGCCGCGCTGACCGCCGAGGGCATTCCGGCGCACACGATGTACCAGGGCCAGGCGGTGTACGCCAACCGGGCCGTACGCGAGGGGCGCACCCCCTGGGGCGTGGCGTGGGACCGGCCCGCGCGCTGCCGGACCAGCGAGGGCCTCGTCGGCCGCTCGGTCACCGTCGGCCTGGGGGCCACGATGACCGACGGCGACGTCGACGCGCTCGTCGCCGTGTTCCGCAAGGCCTACGAGGGGCTCGCGCCCGCGGCGGGCTGAGCGCGGGGAACCGGCCGCGGGCGGAGGGGTGCGGCCCCTCCGCCTACCGCCGTGCCCGCCTACCGCCGTGCCCGCCTACCGCCGTGCCCGCTTACCGCCGTGCCCGCCCACCGCCGCGCCCGGCCCGGGGCCGTCTCCCGGTGCCGGCTGAGGTGCACGGGCCGGTGGGCCGGCTCCGGCCGAGCGGGCCGTCGGCGCGGCTCAGCGTGCCACCGGGGCGGCCGGTGCGCCCGTCGGCCGCCGGTAGTGCTCGAACTGGGTCACCCCCTGGTAGCCGTAGCTCTCGGGGTGCAGCTCGTGCAGCGCGACGCCGGACCGGGCGAGCGGACCGAGGAGGTCCGACAGCAGTTCCCTCGCCGCGGCGATGAAGGCGGCCTTCTCCGCGGCACTGTTCGTGCCCAGGGTGAGGGACACCTCCACGTGCGCGTCGCGGTCACCGGTCAGCGGCTCGCCGTCGACGAAGTAGTGGCCCGCCGGGACCGGATCGATGTGGACGACGGTCCGCGCACGCGACTTGTGCAGGACCGAGACCGCCAGCCGGGTCACCCCCCGGGCGAGGGCGGACCGCACGTCGGCGGGGAGTTCGGAGTCGGTGACGGTGACCCGGATGTGGGGCATGGCTCTCCTTCGCCTGCTCGGGAAGCGTCCGCCGGGACCGGCGGCGCGGACCAAGCGTTGCCGACCCTGGCACCCTGGATCCAACACACATCAGTCATGGACGTATGAGGCTGCCGCATGCCCGTGAACCTCCCTCAGCTGAGGGCCTTTCTCGCCGTCGTCGACACCGGGGGTTTCAGTGCGGCCGCCGCCGAACTGGGCATCAGCCAGTCCGCGGTGTCGCACGCCGTCGCCGCCCTGGAACGCGAGCTGGACGCGCCCCTGCTGGTCCGCGCCACCCCGGCCCGGACCACGGCACTGGGGGAGCGGGTCCTGCCGCACGCCCGCGTCGCCCTGTCGGCGGTCCGGGACGTGGCACGGGTCGCGGCCGACGCCGCCGGGGAGTTGACCGGCACCGTGCGACTGGCCGTCACCCCCTCGGTCGGCCGGGGTCTGATGCCCGGACTGCTCCGGCACTGGGGCGAGGACCGGCCACGGATCACGGTCCGGGTGTTCGAGGGCGACAGCGCCGAAGTGGCGTCCTGGCTGGAGAACGGGACGGCCGATGCCGCCGTGCTCGTCGACCCGCCGCCCGGCCCCGGCGTCCAGCTCGCCGTCGACCACTACGGCGCACTGCTGCCCCGTGACCACCCCCTGGCCGATGAACCGGCAGTCGGCATCGGCGAGTTGGCGGACGATGCGTTCCTGATCTCCCCCAAGGCCTGCGAAGCGCGCATCCGTGCGATCCACCGCGCGGCCGGGCTGCCCTTCACCCCCGCGCAGCGGGTCCGGGACCTGGCGACCCTGGTCGGCATGGTGCAGGCCGGTCTCGGCGTGACCGTCCTGTCCGAGGTGTCGCGCCCGTCGATCCCGCCGGACCTGGCCCTGATACCGCTCCGGCCCCGGACCTCGCGCCGTCTCGTGCTGACCGGACCGCAGGCCGGCCCCTGGCATCCGGCCGTCCGCGCTCTCGCCGAGTCGGCCACCGGGCACCTGGCCCGCGATGTGCCCCGGCAGCCCGCGGAACCCGACGCAGCGGCACCACGGCCGGCCGGAACCTGAGACCACCGTGGGGGTGCTGCGACGGTGCCAGGCCGGCCGGTCAAGGCCTTCCCTGCCGCACCGGGATCCGGCCATGGCGCCTGCCCTTGTCGGCGGGGCCACCCGGTGACGCACCGCTGCCGGCGCCCGGCGCTACGCGCGCACGCGGCCCAGGCGGTGCGGGCGCGGCGCCGGACGATTGGTTCCGTCCTGCCCGGGAAGGTCCGATGGGGGCCGGGTGTCCCGGCCGGGGCAGCCGCGGACCGGACGCCCACACAACCGTGGCCGTCGAGCACCACGGGGAAGCGGAGGGATGCAGGTGACCAGCACTCGGTGCCGTCCCCGGAGCGCGGGCCGTCCCCGGGGCCGCTCCCGCGAGGAGCGCCCGAAGGCCCGCGCGGCCGGGCCGTCCCGCACGCGGCACCGCGCGGACCGGTGCATCCATCCGAGCCCACCGACGGGTCGTCCCGTCGGACGGTGATGTTGTAGCTCGAAATTCCGGCCGCGCCAAATGCGGGCCGAAGCTGATGATTTGGCTACGTGTACCTCGGGCCAGGGCCTTGAGGCTTGGTCGTGGGCGATCAGACGTCGAGGCTTGCCGTCAAGGTGCTCTGCAGCGCCCGCATGGCCTGTGGGTGGGACGAGGCACGGCATAGCGGATCTCGACCACGATGAGGTCGGAACGCTCGCTGGTGCTGGGGGCAACCGGCGAAGTACATGCCGCGCATCTCGCGCGGCCCGTCGCCGAGCGGCCCGCGGACGCGTGATGGTCTTGCTTCAGCGGCTCCTGTCCGCCCGTTCTCAGACGGTTCCCGCGAACGCGTCGACACCAGTGAGCTCGGCCGAGAGCTTCCACAGTCGCGCTGCCTGCCCGGGGTCCGTCGCGTAGCCGCGCACGCCGCCGGAGAGTTCACCCTCGCCCGCGGGCTCCGCGATGTCGCAGTCCTCGCAGTAGACGCCGCCCATGCCCGTCAGCTGCGGGCGGCCACCCTGTGAACGCTTCCGGCCGCATAGCTGAAAGATGCCCTGCCGGAACTCGTGAACGGCCGCTAACCTGAGGATCGTGCCTTTCAGTGGCATGTACTGAAACATCCGATTGTTGCGGGAATCCCGCCACCTCCACGCCCTGGGGACGGGCGCGGATGGCCCCTGTGGAGCTCGGGGACATGGGGAGGTGGGTGCGGTAGACGGCCGGAATGCGACTGAGCTCGTCGGGCGCCGGCAGGAAACTGAGCTGCTGGGCCGGGCATTGGACCGGGCCAAGTCCGGAGCGGGCGGGTGCGCCGTGCTGCTGCGTGGCGGGGCGGGCATCGGCAAGACCGCCCTGCTGGCATGGGCTGAGGAGCGGGCGCGTGCGGCCGAGTTCATGGTGCTCCGGGCCATCGGCAGCGAAGCGGAGACGGAGTTCGCCTTCGGTGTGCTGCACCAGATCCTCTGGCCGCTGCTGGAGCGCTCCGAAGGTCTCCCGCCGCACCAGCGGGAGGCGCTGGAGAGCGTCCTGGGCGTACGCGCCGGGATGCCGCCCAGCGGGTTCACCGTCGGGGCGTCGGCACTCGCCCTGCTCGCGGAGGCCGCACGCCGTCGGCCGCTGCTGCTTCTGTTGGACGATCTGCACTGGGCCGACTCCTCCAGTGCCACGGTGTTCGCCTTTCTGCAGCGGCGGTCCGCCGAGCTCCCGCTGGTGATCATCACCGCGAGTCGCCCCGGCGGCATGGCGGTGGAGGCGTGGTCGGCCCGGCTCGTAGAAGTCGAATCTCTCGGCCATGCCGACTCGGGCGCGCTGTTGAAGCGATGCCATCCGGGACTGGCGCTCGGCACCGCCGACCGGGTGCTGGTGGAGGCGGGTGGCAACCCGCTGGCGCTCGTGGAGCTTCCACGGCAGTTGAACGAGGGGCAGCGCAAAGGGGTCGTACCGCTGCCGGAGCGGCTTCCGCTCGGAGAGCGGCTTGACCGGCTGTTCGCCGAACGGCTGCGCGCGTTGTCCCCGGCGGCCAGGCGGGTGCTGCTGCTGGTGGCGCTCGCCAGCGGTGCTGTGGCGGGTTCCGCCGGCGCCTGGCTGCGGGCAGCGGGGGAGGACGCGGAGGACGTCCTGGAGCACATCGAGGCCGGCGGCCTGGCGCACGTGGACGCAAGTGGGAGGCTGACGTTCCGCCACCCATTGGTGCGCAGCGCGGTGGTCTCCGCGGCCACGCGGTCCGAGCGGCGTGAGGCGCACCGGACGCTGGCCAAGGGATTGGTGTCCGATGATCCTCGGCGCCTGGTGCACGAGGCCTCGGCCACGCTCCTCCCGGATGAGGACCTGGCCGCCCGGCTGCACGAGGCCGGCCTGCGGCTCTCACGACGCGGCGGCGACGCGGAGGGAGCGCTGCTCGTGGACCGCGCCGCGGCCCTGAGCACCGACCCCGCGGACCGGGCCAGGCGGCTCACCTGGGCTGCGGTGATGGCCGCCCGCAGCGGTCAACTCTCCTACACGGCACGGTTGGTGACGGAGCTCAAGAGCGGGCCGGTGCCGCCGGACATCGCGCCGCTGTTCGCCTACGCGGTGGTGTATGTGGACCAGAGCCACAGCGTTGACTTCGAGTCGTCCTTCACCCTGCTGCCCGGAGCCCTCGACGCCCTGGCCGAGCCGGGCGCGGAGGCCTTCGGCGGCTTGGCCGAGCAGGTGTACTTCAAGCTGCTGCTGGCCGCCACCTACACCGGTGACCCGGGGGCCTGGCGCGTGCTGGAGGAGCACCGGGAGAAAGTCTCCGACCTGGCGAGGCTGTGTCACCGGGCGTGGTCCGACACGGCCCGTACCGCGCACGCGGTGCCGGCGGAGCTGGGCGCATGGGTCGAGCGGATGAGCGAGGAGCAGGAGGCGGGCGCCGCCTGGCTGCTGCTGTGGACCGCTTCGGCGGTCGACGTTGCCGATGGCCTCTTGTGGCGGCGCTTCACCGGACAGCACGGCTACGCCACCCAGGGCACGATCGCGAAGGCCAAGTGCTACCACGACTTCCTGCGTGGCCGCTGGGACGCGGCCCCTGACTGCCTGCGCGAGGCCGAGGCCGCGGACGAACTCGGGTATCACTGCAACGCGCTGTTGTTCCGGCACTACTACGCCCACTTCCTTGCCGGTCGGGGCGACGAGGCAGGGCTGGCAGAGATCGACCGGCGGATCAGGCCGGTGGCGGCGCGCGCCCGTATGCGGTTCGTCACCGACCACCTGGACCATCTGCGCGCTCTGGCCGCGCTGGCACACGGCCGGTACGAGGACGCGTACTGCCGGCTGGTGAAGATCACATCACCCGGCGTCCTGCCTCCGGGGCTGCCCTGGTTCCACCTGCCGTTCTTCGACCTCGTCGATGCCGCCGTCCATACCGGGCGGCGATGTGAGGCCCAGGCGCACGTCGCGGCCGGGCGGGAGGCGCGGATCGAGGAGATCTCCGGGCACCATGCCTTCCTGCTGGCCGCGGCCACCGCCCTCGCGGCGGCTGATGACGAGGCGGATGACCTTTACCGGGCCGCGTACTCCGTTCCCGGCGCCGACCAATGGATCTTCGAACTGGCCCGGCTGCGGCTGGCCCACGGCTCGTGGCTGCGCCGCCGCCATCGCGCGGAGGCCCGCGATGTCCTGAGTGAGGCACACCAGGTGTTCCGGGAGCTCCACGCCGGGCCGTGGGCGCAGCGCTGCGCGGAGGAACTTCGGGCCGCCGGGCACTCCGCGGGAGCGAGCGTCCCGAACGGGCAGGGAACGCCGCTGACCGCCCAGGAGATGCGCATCGCCCAGCTTGCGGCCACCGGTCTGAGCAACAAGGAGATCGGGAACGTGTTACGGCTGTCCCCGCGGACGGTGGGCGCCCATTTGTACAAGATCTTCCCCAAGCTCGGCATCTCCTCCCGGGCCGCACTCGCCCGGGCGCTGAACGGTGACTGAGCCGGCCCCCTCGACTGACGACTGAGGTGCCGTCGGGCGCCGACAGTCAATTGACCTATTGCCCGTGCTCGGGCGGGGGCCAAGCTGAGTACGAGTCAGAGCGCAGGGCCGTGGGAGCCCAGGTCCGGGGAGCGCCAGAGCAGGGGCCCGCGCTCGTGGGGGCGGGACCCTTGGGAGGAAGAGGAATGACGGGGACAACTCTGCCGGGGCAGCAGCGCGATGACGCTCCGTGTCGGATCCGCATGCCGGCCACCGGCGCTGTGCCTGCCGCGGTATCCGCGTTCGGCACCATGACCGTACGGCTGCCCGGAGGACCGTTGCAGCTGGGGCCGCCGCGCCGCCGCGCCGTGCTCGCGCTGTTGCTGATCAACGCCGGCAAGGTCGTGCCGGTCTCGTCGATGGCCCGGAGCATCTGGGAGTCCGGGCCGCCGGATCAGGCTGTCGCGACACTGCAGTCCTATGTGTCACGGTTGCGCGGGTCGGTCGCCACCAAGCCGCTGTACGGCGGTGGGGTGCTCCGGCTGGAGTACCGCTCGCCGGGGTACGTGCTCCATGCGGACCCGGACCACGTCGATGTCATGAGGTTCGAGCGAACGGTCGAACGCGGGCTGGCCGCCCAGCGGCACGGCGAGCCCCGGGAGTCGTTCGCGTTGCTGTCCGAGGCGCTGCGTCTGTGGACTGCTCCGCCCTTCGAGGATCTCGCGGCTTACGAGTTCGTGGACCGCGAGGCGGAACGACTGGATCAACTGCGGCTGACCGCGGTGGAGGCGCGCGCTGACGCGGCCTTCGTCCTGGGGCGCAGCGAGGAGGTCCTGAGCGAGCTGGAAAGCGAAGCCGTTCGTCATCCGCTGCGCGAGCGGCTGGTGTTCCACCTGATGCGGGCTCAGTACCGCAGCGGTAGACAGGCGGATGCCCTGCGCCAGTTCGCGTGCACACGGCAGTACCTCGCGGACGAACTCGGTGCGGACGTCGGCCCGGAGCTGAGACGGGTCCACGAAATGATTCTCCGTCACGATCCGTCGCTCGCTCCGTCCGCGTCCTGCCGGAGCGCATCCGGGGTGCCGCTGGTGAGTGGGCGGTCCGCCGAGCGGCATGGGGAGTCTGATGAGCCGGTCGCTGCGACAGGGCCGTACGGCCCGGGGGAGGGGCCGATGACCTCCGGTCCTTTTGCCGGGCGCCGGAGCGAGCTGCGGCGGTTGCTGACAGCCGCGGAGGCCGGGCACCGCGGGGACGGACGCACCGTGCTGCTCGTCGGGGAGGCCGGTGCGGGCAAGACCAGGCTCCTGCGGGAATTCTCCCGCCGGTGCCGGGAAGTCGGCACCGACGTGGTCACGGTCCACTGCCCGCGGCGCGACGACGTGCCTCCGTACTGGCCCTGGATCCAGGCGCTGCGCCGGGTGGCGGCACGCCGGCCGGATGCCGTGGACGTTCTGCCGGACGGCGTCCGGCATGTGCTCGCGTCCCTGATCGCCGAGCCGGCCCCGGAGCCGGACGCGGGCAAGGAACCGCAGTGGCCGGGACCAGGGCGGTTCGCGTTCCACGACGCCATGAGCCAGGCATGGCTGGGACTGAGCCACCGCCCCTTGGCGCTGGTGCTGGAGGACTTCCAATGGGCCGACTCCGCCTCGCTTTCCCTGCTGTCCTTCCTCGCGGGCCAGTCGGCCCACTCACGCTTCCTGCTCGTCGTCACCTCCCGGACCTTCGCCGTCGCCGACGCCCCGGCCCTTCGGGCGATGCGGGCGGCGGTACTGCAACTGCTTCATGCCGAGGAGATACGGCTGGGCGCGCTCGATCCGCACGACACCAGGAGGATCGTCACGGCCGTCCGGGGGGACGGTGTCGACTTGTGCCCCGCACTCCACGAGCGCTCCGGGGGCAATCCGTACTTCCTGATGAGTCTGCTGGAGTCGCTCCCCCTCGGGGCCACAGCCGAGGACGTGCGGGAACTGGTGCCGACGGTGGTACGGGAAGTGATCACCGAGCGGCTTTCCGGGCTCCCGCCGGACGTCCTCGCCGTGCTGGACGCCTGCGCCGTAGCCGGCCCGGACGGCACACGGGGAACGGTGGACGACGGCCCGGCCCGCGGAGACGCCCTCCGCCGGGCCGTTCGCGGGGGCCTGCTGGCAGTGGACGAAGCAGCTCCGGATCGTGTCCACTTCGTGCATCCGCTCGTCCGGGACGTCGTGCGCCAGGAGCTGCTCCTCACGGAACCCGACGACCACCCGGGCTCGTGCTCGGCCGCCGCCACCGTTCCGGCGCCTCCCGGGTTGCGTGAGGCGACGCACCCGCGGGCGCACCACGTCGCCCTGAGGGCGGTGCCGTCGGCATAGGCCGGTGACCCCGCCCTTGTGGGCCGCTTGACGTTCCGCTCGTGCTCCGCGTCAGCCGAGCACAACGCCCGGCTGCCAGACTCCCTGCAATCCGGCAGCCGTTCGCCGCCATCGTGTGCCACCTGGCCGAAGGAGCGTTCCCCATGACCATCTCCCGGAAGGCGTCGACGCCCGGACCGGAGCGGACCGCCCAGTGGATCCGGGCCGACCGTGACCGGCTGCTGCACCCCAACCTGGCGGGCAGCCGCACGGACCGCACCGTGATGGTCGAGGGCCGTGGGTGCCACGTCCGCGACAGCACGGGGCGGGAGTACTTGGACGCCGCGGCGGTTCTCGGCATGGTGCAGGTGGGGCATGCCCGGGCCGAGATCGTGGAGGCCGCCGCAGCCCAGATGGCTTCACTGGAGTGCTTCCACATCTGGGAGAGCATGAGCAACGACAAGGCGATCGAGCTGGCCGTCCGGTTGACCGAGCTCGCACCGCCCGGTCTGGAGCGGGTGTTCTTCACCAGCGGCGGAGCGGAGGGAAATGAGATCGCTCTGCGCATGGCCCGGTTCTTCCACTACCGCAGGGAACAGCCCGAGCGGACCTGGATCCTGTCGCGGAAGACGGCCTACCACGGCATCGCCTATGGCGCCGGCAGTGTCTCGGGACTTCCGGTCTACCACCAGGGGTTCGGCCCCACGCTGCCGGACGTGCACCATCTGACGCCTCCGGACCCTTACCACTCCTCCGAGTACGCCGGTGAGGACGTCACCGAACACTGCCTGCGGGAACTGCGGGAGACCATCGAACGGATCGGACCGGACCGGATCGCGGCGATGATCGGCGAACCGGTCATGAGCGTCGGGGGCGCCGTCGTGCCGCCGCCGGACTACTGGCCGCGCGTCGCGGAGCTGCTGCGGTCCCACGGCATCCTGCTGATCTTCGATGAAGTGGTGACGGCCTACGGCCGGACCGGGCACTGGTTCGCCGCCGAACACTTCGGGGTCACGCCGGACATCCTGGTGACCGCGAAGGGGATCACATCCGGCTACGTCCCGCACGGTGCCGTGCTCATCACCGAAGAGGTGGCGGCCGCCGTGAGTGGCTCCACGGGCTTCCCCATCGGATTCACGTACACCGGGCATCCCACCGCCTGTGCGGTCGCGCTCGCCAACCTGGACATCATCGAACGGGAGAACCTGCTGGACAACGCCACCAAGACCGGCGGTCACCTCGCCAACAGGCTGGCGTCGCTCCGGGATCTGCCCGTCGTGGGCGATGTCCGTCAGATCGGCATGATGCTCGGCGTCGAACTCGTCGCGGACAAGACGGCCCGGACCCCGCTGCCCACCGGGACGGCTCCGGTGGCACAGGCCCTCCGGGAGGACGAGGGCATCATTCTGCGCGGAAACCCGCGGTCCCTGTTGATCAACCCTCCCCTCGTGATGGACCGCGGCACAGCCGACGAGCTGGCCGACGGGCTGTACGCCGTCCTGGAACGCGTCGGCCCCGACGGACGGATCCGGAGCTAGCGCCACATCGGGACCGCACCGGACGGCACGTCGACGCCTGCAACACCCGGCTACGCCCGCGCACAACGGACGAACGAAGGACGGCTCATGTCACTGCTGGACCTCACACCGGACGAACTGCTGACGACCACACGATCCGTGCGCAAGCGACTGGACCTGACCCGCCCGGTACCGCTGGAACTCGTCAAGGACTGCATCCGCGTCGCCCTGCAGGCTCCGTCCGGCAGCAACCGGCAGACCTGGCACTGGATCGTCGTGACGGACGCGGACCAGCGAGCCGAGATCGGCCGGTACTACCGGAGAGCCGTGCAGACCTATCTGGGGTCCGACGGTGCCTGCGGGTCCCTGTTCCCGGAAGACCCGGAACGCCACGCCGTGCAGCGGCGCGTGGGCAGCAGCGTCGCCCACCTGGGTGAGCGGATGGGCGAGGTGCCCGTCCACGTCATTCCTTGCCTCGACGCGAGCCGGGCACCGGAGTACAACGAGGCGGGCAAGTGGGGATCGATCATCCAGGCCGCGTGGAGCTACATGCTGGCCGCCCGCGCACGCCGGCTGGGCACTGCCTGGACCACCCTGCACCTCATGTACGAGAAGGAGATCGCCGAACTGCTCGGCATCCCCGACGGCGTTGTCCAGGCGGCTCTGATCCCGACGGCGTACTCCCTCGGGACGGAGTTCAAGCCCGCCGCGCGGCAGCCCCTCGACGACGTGCTGCACCTCGAGGCGTGGTGAGCCCCTGCATGCACGCACATGAGTGGTCACCCAGGAGGGCAGAGGGGTGAAGGACGGCCATTCACCCCTGCCCACTCGCAGACTCGGCGGGCTGGAGGTCCCGGCACAGGGCCTGGGCTGCCTGAGCATGACGTCGTTCTACGGACAGGCGGACCCCGCGGAGGCCGTCGCCACCGTACGCAGCGCCGTCGACCGGGGCGTCACCCTGCTGGACACGGCGGACGTCCAGGGGCTCGGCGACGGGGAGCGACTGCTGGGGAAGGCCGTCGCGGGCCTACGGGAACGCGTGCTGATCTCCACCAAGGTCGGCCTGGAGCGCGACCGCGACGGGGAGTTCCTGGGAGTCCGCGGCGACCGCGCCTACATCCGGGACCGCTGCCACGGCTCGCTGCGCCGCCTCGGCGTCGACCACCTCGACCTCTACATCAAGCACTGGGCGGCACCCGGGGAACGGATCGAGGAGGCGATGGGTGCTCTCGCGGAGCTCGTCGCCGAAGGCAAGGTGCGCCACCTGTGCCTCTCCGAGGTCTCCGCCGGCACCATCCGCCGCGCCCACGCGGTGCACCCGGTCACCGCCGTGCAGAGCGAGTGGTCCCTGTGGAGCCGGGGCATCGAGGCAGAGGTCGTGACGGCGTGCCGGGAGCTGGGCATCGGCATCATCGCCTCCTGCCCCCTCGGGAGAGGCTTCCTGACCGGCCGGATCGCCTCGACCGCAGACCTCGGTCCCCCCGGGGACTTCCGCCGCACCCTGCCGCGGTTCGCCCAGCCCCACCTCGCACGCAATCTGACCGCTGTGGAGGCGTTGCGGCCGCTGGCCGCCGGCCGCGGTCTCACCGTCGCACAGCTGGCCCTGGCCTGGCTCCACCACCAGGGCGACGACGTGGTGCCCATCCCGGGCACCAGCCGCCGCAACCATCTGGAGGAGAACCTCGGCGCCGTACGGGTCGAACTGACCGCCGATGAGCGGGCGGCCCTGGAGGCCGTGGTGCCGGCGACGGCTGTCCACGGCGAGCGGTACCCGCCCTTCCTGATGCGGCTCGTCGACAACTGAAGCCGCCCCGGCACTCCTGGAGAGCGTGAGAGAGATGAAATTCCTGCAACGTGACCTCGATGCCTGCGAGACGCTTCTGCCGGGCCTCGCCGACCGCCTGGCCGAGGTGCCCTTCGACCGGTTGGAGTCCCCCGGGAGCCCCGCCATCTCCCTGTTCCGGGAGCACGGGGGTACCAATCTCCTGGTGCCGCGCGCCTTCGGAGGGATCGGCGCCTCCGCCCTCGACGCCGTCAGGGTCATCCGGGCGCTGGCGTCGCTCGCACCGTCACTGGCGGTGGCGACCGCGATGCACCACTTCTCGGTCGGCATGCTCTTCGCGGTCGGCCCCCTGTACGACAGCACCACCAGCATCCGCACGTCCGTGCTCGACGTCGTCGCGAAGAACCGCTCCTTGATCGCCTCGGGCTTCGCCGAAGGGCGGTCCGGCCGCGGCATTCTCAGTCCGACGGTGGAGGCGCGGAAGACACCCGGTGGCTATCTCGTCACCGGGTCCAAGAAGCCGTGCAGCCTCTCGCGGTCGATGGACCTCCTCACCGCCAGCGTCGCGCTGGAGGGGGACGACGGTGCTCCCGAGATGGGCCTGCTGGTGCTCCCCGCCGACCGGCCGGGCATCTCCGTCCATGACTTCTGGTCGACGTTCCCCCTGGTTGCCGCCGAGAGCGACGAGGTCCGCCTCACGGATGTGTTCGTCGAGGAAGACCAGATCCTCCGGACGCCACCGAACGCGGCGGAGAAGCTGGACGAGCTCAACGAAGCCGGCGTCATCTGGTTCCAGATGATTGTCGCCGCCTCCTACACCGGCGTCGCAAGCTCGCTGGTCGACCTGGTGTTGCGCGACCGGCGGGGCTCGGCGGCGGAGCGCGCGCAGCTGTGCCTCCTCGTCGAGACCGCGGTGTCCCTGGTGGAAGGAGTCGCCCGAAGGATCATGGACGACGACCTCGGCAACGACTGTGCCGCTGCCTCCCTGTTCACCCGGTTCTCCGTGCAGGACCTCCTCGTCCGGGCTGTCGGCCAGGCGGTGGAGATGCTGGGCGGCATCGCCTACATCACCTCGCCGAAGGTGGCCTACCTGGCTTCCGCCGCACAGGCCATCGTCTTCCATCCGCCGTCGCGGATCAGCATGAGCGAGGCGGTCGTCGAGTACTACGCAGGCAAGCCGTTGTTCTTCTCCTAGCCCAGCGAGAGGGTGGTGTGCGTCATGGCGGGAATCGTCGATTTCGAGATCTCGCTGCCGTCGTCGCGGATCAGCGTCCGGCAGATGGCCGCGAAGTCCGGTCTACCGGAGGAGGAGGTGCGTGCGATCACCACATGCGACAGCATCCCGGTGCTCGGAGCCACCGAGCGGGAATGGGAACTCGCCCTGCGAGCCGCCCGCACGGTGCTGGAACGCACCGGGGTACCTCCCGAGGCCGTCCGGACCGTGATCTATGCCGGCTCCGGCGAATGGGAGATGCCCTACTGGACGCCGTCGGCCAAGGTCGCCCACGAACTCGGGATCGAGCAGGCGTACTGCTTCGAGCTCGCGAACTACTGCAACGCCATGACGGCAGCAGTGCAGATCGCGTGCGACCAGCTGGCGTCGCGGCGTGATGGGTACGCGCTTGTGCTGATCGGTGACCGGAACAGCACGATGCTGGACTACGGAGAAGCCGACTTCAAAGAGCTGTTCAACAACGGAGACGCGGGAGGTGCCCTTCTGCTGTCGGCGTCCGGCCGGGTGGCAGAGGTCCTGGGGTCGGCGATGCGCACCGACCCGAGCTGGTCCGACTACTACACCGGCGTCCGCAGAGGCGACGGGATCGTCGTCCGCCGCAACGGATTCCGCGACGGGTTGGGTGACGCCTACATCGAGACCTACGTCGCGCTCACTGCGGAGCTCCTCACCTCTGTTGGCAGAGACATCACCGATGTCGCCGCCATGCTCGTCACCCATGGCGACCGGCGGATCCACGAACGCCTGTTGCGGGAACTGGGGCTGCCCGAGACCAAGACCGTCTTCAACTACCACCGGCTGGGGCACATGGGCAACGCGGACACCCTGATCGCGATGCAGGACCTGATCAGCGCGAACAGCCTCAGCCGCGGAGACCTGGTCCTGCACGCCACCAGCGCCCTGGGCTTCAGCTGGGGGGTCATGGCCATGGAGTACGTGGGGCCCTCACTCACGGAGCACGACCCGGCGGCTGACGTCATGTCGAGTAGTCCGCGTTGAGCCGGACGTACCCCTCCGTCAGATCGCAGCCGTACACGGTGAAGGCGCCGTCCGAAATGCCGAGATGAACGCCGATGACGACCTCGCCGCCCCGCATCCGCTCGGCGACGGCGGCGCGGACGTCGTCCTCGTCCCCCGAACCGGGCAGGCCGGGCGGGTACACGGGCACATCGCCGAAGCGGATGACGACCCTGCCCTGGTCGATATCGGTGTCGGCAGAGCACTTGCCGATCGCCATGGCCACGCGGCCCCAGTTGGGGTCGCCGCCGTGCACCGCGGTTTTCACCAGGGGTGAGTTGACAACGGCTTTGCCGACGCGTTTGGCCTGCGCGCTGTCACGCGCCCCGGTCACGCGTACTTCGATGAGCTTGCCCGCGCCCTCGCCGTCACGGGCGATGTCCTTGACGAGCTTCAGCGCCACCTCGTGGAGGGCCTCTTCGAACTCCGCGAGGTCCACCGGGCCGGCCAGCCCGTTGGCGAACAGTGCCGCCGTGTCGCTGGTGGAGGTGTCGGTGTCGATGCTGACGGCGTTGAAGGTCCGGTCCATGACCCGGCGGAAGACACGGTCCTGTTCGTCGGGGGCCAGCTGGGCATCGGTGGCGAAGAAGGCCAGCAGCGTGGCCATGTCGGGCTCGAGCATGCCGACCCCCTTGGCGATCCCGGTGATCACCGCTCGGCCGACACGAGCACAGGCCGTCTTGGGCCGCGTGTCCGTGGTCATGATGGCCCGGGCCGCCCGCTCGAAGCCGCCCTCGGGGAACGGCGGTGACAGGGCCTTGAGATGGTCCCGGATGCCCGACATCGGGTACTGCCGGCCGATCACACCCGTGGAGGCGATGAGCAGTTCGTCCTCGGGCAGGCCCACCGCCTGCGCCACCGATGCGCGAACCTCATGTGCGTTGCTCTCGCCCTCGGCGCCGGTGGCCACGTTGGCGTTGCGGGCCAGGACGACGACTCCCCGGGCCACGCCGTCGGCGGCTGCCGCGCGGCTCAGTGTCACGCTGGGGCCGGCGAAACGGGAGCGGGTGAACACCGCACTCACCACGGCCGGCACGGTGGAGATCAGAACGGTCAAGTCGTCCCGTCCGTCGTCTGCGAGACCCACCGGTGCGGTGTGCACGGCGAATCCCCGCGGTTCATGCTCTGCGCCAGCTGTCATATCTATTCGCCCATCCGTATAAAGATGCTGGGCTCCAGCTTGGCAGCCCGCGCGCGGGCGCGCCAGGGTGACTGGACCCTCCGGCTGTCGGATGAGCGTTCGAGGCGGCATCGCGCCTTGTCAGCAGTTGCTGGAGTGCGCCAGTGGGCCGCCACGGGCGGCCCACTGGCGTCCTGTGACTCAGTGGCGCGGTACGAAGTCCACGACGTCACCGGCCCGTTCCCCTCCGGACAGCTGCCCGTTGCGGTCGGTGCGGATGTAGACCCGGTGCAGCCAGCGGTCCTTGCCGTCCCACCGCGGTGTGAAGGGGGTCCGGGCGTGGGTGGTACGGAAGTTGTCCACGATCAGGACGTCACCCGGGACGAGGCGTACCGGCTCGCGCACCTCGTCGAGCGCCTTCGAGAGCACGGCGAGGGCTTCCACGTCGGCGTGGTCCCGCGGGGCGAGCAGCTCGCGGTCGTACCCGAGGAATGGGTCCCGCGGGTCGCCGTACAGAGGCTTGACGTCGGCGATGGCCCCCGGGTCCTCGGCGCCGCCGCGAAAGGCGACGTCCACACGGCAGGGGATGGGCCGGCCGAAGAGATGCGTGCGGATGTCGTCGGGCACGAGGGGCAGTGCCCTGCGGATCGAGCCCACCAGGGTGATCGCCTTGCGCTCGTGATCCGCCCGGGAGCAGGCGAGCATCACGTAGTTCGGCTGGCGCACGTGGTAGGCCATCTCCGTGTGGAACTCCAGCAGCGTCTCCGAGGTCTCGGAGGACAGGTAGTGGGCTCCCGGCGACGGGTAGACGTCGTGGTACACGGAGGCGGAGCGCAGTTCCCGGTAGCCGGTGTGCAGGCCCAGGCGGCGGCCGACGATCGCGAGCATGGCCTCCAGGTGCAGCAGCGGCCGGTCCACCGGCGCGGGTGTGCGGTCGGGCGTGGTCGGCAGGACGTCGTCGTCCTCCACCGGCAGCCCGCGCAGCAGCAGGTACCCGGCCTGGTTGCCGTCGGCGTTGAACGCGTCCAGCGCTGTTCCCATGAGCTCGGGGAGCGCCGCGGCGGCGGTGTGCGCCGCGTCGAAGAAGCCGTGCAGGTCGCGGCGGGGAACCCGGGGCAGCCCCGCCGCCAGCGCGAGCAGTTCGGCGGAGTGCGGGGAGCAGGGCAACACGGTCACGAGGACGTCCTTTCCGAGGTGTGTGCGCGGGCGTACTGGTACAGGAGCTCGGCCCCGATTTCGGTGGCGAGGACTGAGGTGATCCCGCCGTGGTCGTAGAGCGGCGAGACCTCCATGACGTCGAAGCCCACCGGATGCAGATCGCCGGTGGTGCGCAGGAGGGCGAGCACCTCGCGCGAGGTGGGACCGCCCGGGGCGGGCGTGCCGGTGCCGGGGGCGAACGCCGGGTCCACGACGTCGATGTCCACCGATACGTAGACCGGCGTGTCGCCGATCCGTTCCCGCACCAGTTCCCCGGTGGCCTCGGGGCCGAGAGCGCAGAACTCGTCCGAGGTGACGATCCGCACCCCGTGCCCTCGGGCGTAGTCCAGGGAGTCGGGCCGTGGATTGTGGCCCCTGATCCCTATCTGGAGCATGCGCTGCGGTTCGACGAGCTTCTCCTCGATGGCATGCCGGAAGGGCGTGCCGTGGTGGTACTCGCCGCCGTAGAAGGCGGGGTTGGTGTCGGAGTGGGCGTCCAGGTGCAGTACGGCGACCGGCCCGTGCTCGGCGGCGACGGCGCGCAGGGCGGCGAGGGTCAGTGAGTGGTCGCCACCGATCATGAGGAAGGCGGCGTTGTCGGCGAGCAGTTCGCTCAGTCGCTCCTGGGCCGCTTCCATCGCCATGTGCATGTTGAACGGCGTCAGATCGATGTCGCCGGCGTCGACGCAGTCGATCAGGTCGAAGGTGCCGGGCCCACGGTCGATGCCCACCCCATGGATGAGCCCGGATTCGTGGCGTACGGCTCGCGGTCCGAAGCGTGCGCCGGGCCGGTAGCTGGTGCCGCCGTCGTAGGGGGCGCCGATGACCACGACGTCCTTGCCCCGCGGCGACGGGTTGTGCGGAAGGCGCATGAACGTGGGGAGCTGGGCGTAGCGGGGTGAGACGGTGGTGTCGATGCGTTCCACGGTGCGGTCCCTCCGTGCGGCGCGACCGGCAGCCGGTCGCGGGACGGGTCCATGGCGGTCGGGTGACGGGCTCATTGCGGGACCGGACGGACGCCCGAGAGCAGCCGGGTGGCGACGAGCTCCACCACGGCATCGGTCGCCACCTCGTCCGGGTGCCGGCCGCCTACGACGACGCGGTCGAACAGCTCCGCGACAACCAGGCTCTTGGCCTGGTGCACGCGGTCGTGAGGGACACCGGCGTCCGTCAGCAGCCGGGTGAACGACGAGGTGGTGCCCGATCCCTCGTGCACACCGAGCTTGGGACGGACGACGACCTCCCGGGGCAGGATGTCGCCCATGGCGGCGCGCAGTACCCACTTGTCCTGTCCGTACCGGCGCTTCAGCCCCGCCTCCAGCGACACCAGGACGTCCAGGACGTCGCGGTCCCAGTAGGGATGGGTGGACCAGTGGCCGGCGATGCCCGAGAGGACGGGTGACATCTCATTCAGCCCGTCGAACGTGTCCATGTCCCGGCAGACCGCGGTGTCCAGCTCCGGAAGCCGGTCCTCGCGGTGCATGCCCCCCAGCGGGATGTCGGCCCCGTAGCCGGTGAGGATGCGCCGGCCCGTGCCCGGAAGACGCAGGTACAGAGCGGTCAGCGGCAGCAGGTACTCGATGACGTCGGGGTCGAGGCACTCCGCCGCCCAGACCGTGTGCGGGAGCCGCCGCAGCAGTTCGGCGGTCGGGATGACGATCTCCTGGTGCGCGGAGCCGAGGTGCCGGGCGACCACCCGGGCCTGCGGGAACTCGTCGGCCTCTTCGGTACCCATCGAGACGGTGTCGATCGGCGTGGCCGACCGGCGGGCGGCCAGCGCCGCGACGCTGGAGGAGTCGATGCCGCCCGAGAGCACCACCAAGGGGGTGTCCCCGCTCGTACGGCTCCGCACCGCAAGCTCCAGGGCCCGGCGTACGGTCCCGGCCGCCTCCTCTTCCGGGACGATCCGGCGGGCTTGCGGTGGTGACCATGTGCGGTGCGTGCCGCAGTTCCCGGTGGCCACCTCGATGTCCAGTACCGTGCCGGCCGGGACCTGGTGAACGCCGGGCAGCCGGCGGACCGGCCGCGCGGCGAGGGACCGCCCCTCGGGGGCTGTGCGCAGCGCCTTGGCCTCCGTTGCCGTCAGCACACGGCCGGGAGCGGCGGACACATGGAGGGGCAGGGAGCCCGCGTGGTCGGTTGCCAGCACCGCTCGTCCGGGGGCGGCGAGCAGTGCGGCGAACCGGCCGTTGAGCAGCCGGAACGCATGGACGTCATAGAGGCCGAAGAGCGCCAGGACCAGCGCCGCGTCGCTGCTCGGCAGGGTGTGGCCGGGCAACAGCCGGAGCAGATCCTCCTGGTTGTACAGCTCCCCGGCGAGCACCAGTGTGCTCCCCTGGGTGTGGGCGAGTGCCGCGTCCGGCGCCCCGGAGTGCAGCAGGACGCCGCACAGGCTCTGGTCGGCCGTGCGCTCCCTGAACGCCGCCCGGGCAGTGCGGGAGGCGAAGACCGGGTCGATCGGCCGGCCGTCGTCCTGGCGGATCTCGGCGAGGAAGCCACTGGCGGAGGGAAGGTTCTGCGCCATGGTCAGATGCTCAGAGCGCCGAAACCGCCGGCCTGGAAGTCGTAGTTCACCGGCACTTCGACCAGGAACGGCCGTCCGAGGCCGGCACCCTTGCGCAGAGCGGCCATCAACTCCTCACGGCTCGTGGCCCGGGCCGCCTCGACCCCGTTGGCGCGGGCGAGTGCGGTGAAGTCGACGCCGGTGAACTTCACTGCCGGATCGTGTGACCGGTGGTGGCCGAGGTTCTGGTACAGCTCGATGAGTCCGTTGGTGTCGTTGTTGACGACGACGGTGACGATGGGCAGGTTGAGGCGGGCGATCGTCTCCAGGTCCGCGCTGTTGGAGTGGAAACCACCGTCCCCCGCGATGAGGAACGTGGGCTGACCGGGCCGGGCGAGCTGGGCTCCTATCGCTGCCGGAATGCCGTAGCCGAAGCTGGAGCACCCGGCAGAGGTGAGAAAGCCGAACGGCTGGTCGGCGCGAGCGAAGAGCACCCCGTAGTGCCGGAAGAAACCGATGTCGGAGACGATGGTGCCCTCGCCCGCCCCGGCGGTCTCCGCCATGACGGTGTTCATGGCATCGATCACCTGGTGGACCCGCAGGCCGTCGTCGTAGTGGCGCGGGTCGGCCAGGAACTCGGCGATCCGTTCCCGCAGCGGCGTGATGTCGTGCGGAGTCTTCGCGGCGAGGGCGGCCGTGCGGCTGTCGAGATACTCGACGAAGGCCCGCACGTCGGTGACGATCTCGACGTCCGGGCGGTAGACCCGGGGGATCGGGTTGGCCGTGGGGGAGACGCGGACCGTCATCTTCTCCCCACCGCGCCGCCACATCGACGGGCGCAGGTCCTCGGCGTAGTCGTAGCCGAGGGTGAGGACGAGGTCCACGGGCCCGAACAGGGTCTCCAGGGCGGGGAAGGACAGGATGCCGTCCATGTAGCCGGTGACGGCACCGTAGTTCAGCTCGTGGCCCTGGGGGAGCACGCCCTTGGCGATGTAGGTGGTGATGACCGGGATGCTCAGGCGCTCGGCCAGCGCGCGGATCGCCGGCACGGCCCCGGAGCGGATCGCGGCGGCGCCGACGACCAGAACCGGGTGCTGCGCCGCCCCGAGCAGCCCCGCGGCCCGCTGAGCGGCTTCCTGCCAGCCCTCCTCGACCGTGCCCAGGGGCTTGGCCGGAGTCCTGGCCTCGGGGTGCGACAGAGAGGTGTCGATCTCGCTGCCGAGGAGGTCGACGGGAAGGGAGATGAAGCTGGGGCCGACGGGCTCGGTCATCGCTGCCGCCACTGCCGAGTCCACCAGATCGGTCACATCGTCGGGACGCTGGAGTTCAACCGCGTACTTGGTCATCGGTCGCATCACGGCGACCGAGTCCAGGCACTGGTGGGTGTCGTTGGGGAAGATGTCATGCGACTCGGACTGGGCGGCGAGCGCGATGACCGGCGATCGGTCCAGGACCGAGGTGGCGACACCGGTGGCCAGGTTCGTCATGCCGGGCCCCAGCGTGGCCCAGCAGGCCTGCGGCCGGCCGCTGATCCGGGCGAGGACGTCGGCGGCGACCCCGGCGGTGAACTCGTGCCGGGTGAGCACGAAGTCGATGCCCTCCACCTCGTCGAAGAGGATCGACGCGGCCTCCCGGCCGACCACTCCGAACACGGTGCGCACGCCGTGGTCGTGCAGACGACGCAACAGAGCATGGGCGGTAGTCGGGTTGACGCTCGGACCGGTGGAGACGCGAGACATGGCAACTCCTCTGGGAGGAAGGGGCGGACGCGCCGGACGCTCACCGGGCGCGCGGGTGGTCGCGAGCTCGGTGGGCGGTTCGGCCGGTTCCGACGACTTTGCCGGAGGTGCCTTGCAGGGCCATGGACGGAATCCATGTGCGGTCTCTGGGGGGTTCGGGGAACGGTCATGGTGGAGAAGTCGACGGCCTCGACGATGGGCCGTGCTCGGCCATGGGCCCGTTGCGGATGTTGCCGCGCTTGCCGCGCTTGCCGCGCTTGCCGCGCTTGCCGGGCGCGGCGAGCGGGACGCCCGCCGCGTTCGACCGGGCTCGGACCGGTTCCGGGCTGCCCCGACGTGCCTGGCCGTGCGAGCCGTCGATCACCGCCCGCGACCAGTTCGACCGCGGTCATCACGAAGGCGCGCGTCTGCTCTTCGGTGTTCGGTCCCCAGGTCTGGAAGCGGCAGACATCGACGAGGGAAGTTCAGAAGCGGACAGCTCGCCGGTCTGCGAACTCGATTCTGCTCGAGGCCACCGAGTGTCGAGCCACGAGCTGATCTTGCCAGACGCAGTCGCGCCCACCTACCGGTTCAGCATCGGGCACTCAGGACTCGGTGGCTGCGCACCCGCAGCTGCCCCGGATCACGAGGGGAGCCGGCGCGGTGGGCGGCGCTGCGGCCTCGCCGCTGAGGAGCAGGTCGACGGCGTGAGCCGCCATCGCCTCCAGGGGTTGCTGGGTGACGGTGAGGGCGGGAGCGGTGTAGGCGCTGTCGGGGGTGCCGTCGAGGCTGATGACGGCCAGACGGTCGGGGACGGCCAGTCCGTGAGCCCGCGCTCCGGCGAGGACGCCGATGGCTTGTTCGTCGGTGGCGGTGATGAGCGCGGCGGGCATGGTGCCCTCGCTGACGAGCTGCCCGGTCAGGGCCGCTGCCGCGGCACGGGAGTACGCGCAGCGCAGCAGGGGGGCGCCGGTGCCGGCGAGGGCCGTCTCCCAGGCGGCGTGGCGTCGGCCGACCGGTCCGGCGTCGCGTGGTCCGGCGAGGAAGGCGATGCGGGTGTGTCCGTGGCTGCGCAGGTGGGCGACGGCCTGCTGGACGGCGGCTTCGTTGTCGGCGGTCACTGCCGGGGCCTGCCCGTCCTCGGGCTGGTTGTGGACGTATACGGCGGGGACGCCCGCTCGCTTGACCTGGGCGGCGACGTCGGCGCCACCGTCGGCGGAGACGATGATGAGCCCGTCGACCTGGGCGGCGAGGAACTTGTCCGCGAGATGCTCCTGCCGGTCCGGGGAGTATCCGGCGTTCCCGGTCAGGGTGAGCTTTCCGTGCTTGTCCAGTGCCTGCTCGACGTGCCGGGCCAGCGCGCCGAAGTAGGGGTTGGAGGCGTCGGCCAGGATCAGGCCGACCACGCCGGTGGTCCGCGAGCGCAGAGCCCGGGCGATGCGGTTGGGCCGGTAGTCCAGCTCGGCCGCGGCGGCCAGGACCCGCTCCCGGGTCTCGGCCGCGACCGGCCGGGGGCCGTTGTTCATCACGTAACTGACTACCGCTGTCGAGGTCCCGGCCGCGCGGGCCACGTCCGTCAGCGTCGGGGCCTTGCCTGTTCGCTTCGCCATAACCCTTGCATCCTCTCATCTAAACGATTAGACATGGGGTGTGAACGGATCCTTGGCATGCCGGGTGGTGGCCGTGGGTTCACCACCGGGCTGCGGCCACCGCCACCGCCGCGCTCGGCGCCCTGCCCCGCGCGTGACCTCGTCCGTATGCGAGCCCACTGACCGTCGCGCATCCCGCACGACTCGCACGAATGGAGCACGGCCGTGCCTGTCCTTCCTCTGCTCGTTGACACCGATACCGGTTCCGACGACGCGGTCGCGCTGCTGCTCGCCGCCGCCGGCGGGCTGGGTGACATCCGGGCGGTGACCACCGTGGCGGGCAACGTGCCCGTCGGGACCGGCACGCGCAACGCGCTGATCTCCCTCGAGACCGCGGGCCGCACCGACATCCCCGTCCACCCCGGCTGCGCCCGCCCGATGACGCGCACCCTGTCCAGCGCCCAGCACATCCACGGCGAGGACGGCATGGGCGACATCGGCCTGCCCGACCCGTCCACCGCCTGCCGGAACACCCACGCCGTCGATGCCCTGCTGTCCTACCCCCGCGAGCACCCGGGAGAGCTGACCCTGGTCACGCTCGCCCCTCTCACCAACATCGCCGCCGCCCTGCTGCGCGATCCCGGGCTGTTCACCCGCTACCGGCACGTGTACTGCATGGCCGGCGCCGCCGATCTGCGCGGCAACATCTCGCCCACCGCCGAGTTCAACCTCTGGGCCGACCCCGAGGCCGCCCGCATCGTCACGCAGGCCGCCACCCCGGACACGGTGACCTGGATCGGCTGGGACGTCTCCCGCAAGGACGCCGTCATGACCCCGGCCGACCAGCAACGCCTGGAACAGCTCGGCACCCCGATGGCGACGTTCGCCCACCGCATCAACCGCACCGTGGCCGACTGGGCCCGCGAGGTCACCGGACTGCCCGGCTACGACCTGCCCGACCCCGTCGCCATGGCCGTGGCGCTCAAGCCCGACCTGATCACCGAACAGGAACAGGCCCACGTCGCCGTCTCCGTCGCCGACGACACGCGCGGCCAGATGATCATCGACCGGCGGGTGTCCGCTCCCGCCCCCAACATCACCCTGGTCCGCCGCGTCGACGAGACCGGCTTCAAACAGCTCCTCTTCGACACCCTCTCCACACCCGTTCCCACCCGCTCGCCGCTCACCGACACGGCTCCGCACGTCCCCGGAACGGGGTCCGGCTCATGAGCGGCCACGCCGCGCGGATCCCGCGCTACGAACTGCACTGCCACCTAGACGGCTCCGTCCGCCCGGGCACCGTCGCCGACCTCGCCCGCGAACAGGGCATCACCCTCGACCGGCCGGTCGGGGAACTCGTCGTGGCCCCGGCCCACTGCGGCAGCCTGACCACCTTCCTGACCCACATCGACCTCCCCTTGCAGGTCCTGCAGACTCCCGACGCCCTCACCCGCACCGCCCGGGAGCTGGTCGAGGACTGGGAGAGGGACGGCGTCGTCCACGGCGAAGTGCGCTTCGCCCCGCAACTGCACCTCCGCCATGGCATGACCCGCGACGAGGCCGTCCGAGCGGTGGCCGAAGGACTGGCCCAGGGCCGGGCCACCACCGGCGTGAGTACCGGGCTGCTGCTGTGCTGCCTGCGCCACCAGAGCCCGGACGAAAGCCTCGCCGTCACCGAGACCGCCCTGCGGCACCGGGACGTCGTCACCGGCCTCGACCTCGCCGGTGACGAGAGGCTGTACGGCGCCCGGCCGCACCGGCCCGCCTTCGACCTCGCCCACCGCGCCGGCCTGCCCTGCACCGTCCACGCCGGCGAAGCGGCAGGTCCGGAGAGCATGTGGGAGGCGATCGACGTCCTCGGCGCCCGCCGGATCGGCCACGGTGTGCGCTGCACCTCCGACACGGCACTGCTGAACCGGCTCCGCACCGACACCATCGCCCTGGAGATGTGCCCCACCAGCAACGTACAGACCGGCGCCGTCCCCAGCCTCTCCGACCACCCCGCCACCACACTGCTGACCGACGGACTGCCGGTCACCATCAGCACCGACACCCGCACCACCTCCGCCACCACCCTGCAACGCGAGTTCACGTCCTTGCGGAAGGCCACCGGGTGGACCAGCCGGCACGAAGCCCTCGCACAGGAGAACGCCGCCCAGGCGTCCTTCAGTACCCGAAGCGATTAGTACAGGGGGCGGCCGCGACGGCTACGTGACGCGCTCTGCCGACTGATGCGTGGCCAAGGGGGCGCCGCGTGGTGCTGCCGGCCCAAACGGGCTGGTGCATGTACTTTCACCAGGGCACTTTGGCGGGCTGAGCGGGGATGGTCCGCCGCTCGTGACGGCGGCGGGCCATCGCGACGCAGCGGCAGAGGTCAGCCGGCCTTGGCAGGCTCTTCGGCCCGTGCGCGGGTGCTGGCGAGGCGGTAGGAGCCGGTGCCGGTTCTCGATGATGGTGCCGCCCGTCCTGGGTGTCGTTGCCCGAGTCCCCCGCCCGCCCGGAGGGCTCCGCCTGGGAGGCCGCTGCCAGCCGTAGCCACCAGCTGGCGGGGGCGTCGTTCGAACCGCGCGGTACGCCTTGCTCCCCCGACGCGCCTGGCCGACCCGAGCGGTGGCGTCAGCGGCCGCTACCAACCGGACGGGGGCGAGGGCGAAAGCGCCGCCCCAGCGCCCCGACGGGGGCGGGCGGACAGCAGTACGTCGACCCCAGCCGAAGCCGAGGTCGAGGAAACACGCTCGCCAGCACGCAGCTCGGCCCCTGATCGCGCCTGTCAGAGGTGAAATTGAGCGGTGGAACAGAGGGCCTCGGTCTGGCCCGGGGATGGTCGACGCAGGTGTAGCGGGATGCCGTAGAAGACAAGTCGCTTCGGGAGTTCGCGACGGCGGACGTAGCCTGGTGCGTCGTGAACAGTGACAACGTCGTCTCGAGGCGCCCCCACGTCGTCACCGCTCTGGTCTACGACGGCATGGCGCCCTTCGAACTGGGAATCGTCGTCGAGATCTTCGGTCTGCGACGCACCGAGCTCGATCTGGCCTGGTACGACCTGCGGGTCTGCGCCGCCCCGCGTGGTCCTTTCCGGATCGCGGGCGGCATGACACTGCAAGCCGATCATGGCTTGGAGGCGGTCGACGAGGCGGACACTGTCATCGTTCCCGGTGCCGACGTTCTCGGCACGACACCGGAGCCGGTCCGGGAGGCGCTCCGGCGGGCATACCTGCGCGGTGCGCGCATCGTGTCCATCTGCTCGGGCGCGTTCACCCTCGCCGACGCCGGGCTGCTGGACGGGCGGGACGCGACGACCCACTGGAAGTTCGCGCCGCTGCTCGCCTCGCGTCACCCAGCGGTCCGGGTCGACCCAAGCGTGCTGTATGTGGATTCCGGCCAGGTCCTCACCAGCGCCGGTTCGACGGCGGGCATCGACTTGTGCCTGCACATGGTGCGGACCGACTTCGGTGCCGTGGCGGCGAACACCGTCGCGCGGCACATGGTGGCCCCGCCGCACCGGGAGGGCGGGCAGGCCCAGTACATCGACGCCGCGGTGCCGGCCCCGAGCCAGGACGACGCGATCGGCCGGGCGATGGGCTGGGCGCTGGAACACCTGGCCGACACCGTCACGCTGAACGATCTGGCCGGCCAGGCGAACATGAGCCAGCGCAGCTTCGTGCGGCACTTCCAAAAGCGCGCGGGCACCAGCCCGATCCGGTGGATCGTCGATCAGCGGATCCGCGCCAGTCTGCCATTGCTGGAGAGTACGGACACTCCTGCGGAGAAGGTCGGTGCAGCGGTGGGATTCGACAGCCCCGCCACGTTCCGGCATCACTTCCACCGGGTGATGGGCACCTCCCCGACCGCGTACCGCAGGGCCTTCGCGCATGCCGGGGCGCCAGTCCCCGCCGCTCCCGGAGTGGCGGGAATTTCACGGTACCCAGCAATTTCGCCACTGTCCGGGGCAGGGCCGGCCAACGGAACATCACAAGGGACGTCCCTTCGACGCTCCATTGCACTTCCGAAGGATCCTTGAATGTCTCTGGTCAAACGAGCCCTCCCACTACCTGGCGACACTGATTCCACGGCCGCCCACTTCACCGCCCGGCTGGCAGCCCACACCGACGTACACGACGTCGCCGCCGACCTGGACGCCGGTGTCGACGGCCTCGTCATCATCGACACGCGGCCACACGAAAGCTGGCGACAGGGGCACGTGCCAGGCGCCGTCCCGCTTCAGGCTGCATCCGTCGCAACTGGTGCAGCCGGCCTCGTGCCCCCGTCTTCCGTCGTGGTCACCTACGGGTGGGGACCCGCCTGCGACTCCGGCACCCGGGCCGCCGAACAGTTCGCGCTGCTCGGATACCCGGTCAAGGAGATGCTCGGCGGTTACGAATACTGGGTGCGCCGGGGACTGCCCGTCCAGACACCGACCGGCCTCGTCACCGGCCGGCCGGACCCGATGACCGGACCCGTGCCCGCGCCGGCCGAAGGGAAGATCCGATGACGCCGGCCGACCGGAGCGAGGACGCACTGCAGACCCGGGCCGTCCACCCGCCGCGGCCTGCGGTGCCCGGCCGGGGATGGCCCACTGTCACCCCCGTGCACCGCACCGCCACCTTCAGCTTCGAGTCGTCGGACGCGTTCTCCGCCGTCATGGCCGACCACACCCAGGGCTACGCGTACAGCCGGATCGACAATCCCACCAGCGACGCGTTCGCCCGGGCCGTCGCCGCCCTGGAGGGCGGGCAGGAGGCACAGCCGTTCGCCTCGGGCATGGCCGCCATCACCACCACGCTGCTCGCCTTCCTCTCCGCGGGCGATCACGTCGTGGCGCAGCGGCAGCTGTACGGCGGCACGCATCATGTGCTCACCCACGTGCTGCCACGCTGGGGAATCGGGGTGTCGTTCGTCGACTCGCCGCAGGAGGCGGCCGCGATGATGACGGCCACCACCCGGCTGGTGTGGTGCGAGGCGATCTCCAATCCGACGTTGCGGGTGGCTGACATTCCCGCTTTCGCCGAGGTGGCGCACCAGGGTGGGGCGCTGCTCGCGGTCGATTCGACGTTCGCCACGCCGGTGGTGTGCCGGCCGCTGTCCCTGGGTGCGGATCTCGTGGTGCACTCGGCCACCAAGTACATCGGCGGACACAGCGACGCCACGGGCGGCGTCGTCGTCGGTGACCACCGCCACCTGGCCGCCGTCCGCGCCCTGCGAACCGAAATGGGCGGGGCGCTCGCACCGGACGAGGCGTTCCTCATGCTGCGAGGACTTCAGACTCTTCCGCTGCGGGTCGAGCGACAGAACCGGACGGCCGCTCACCTCGCAGGTGCACTCACCAAGCATCCTGCGGTCGAGTCGGTCGACTACCCGGGGCTTCCCGGGCACCCGGACCACACGCTGGCGGCCAACGTCCTGGAGCCAGGCCGCTTCGGCGGCATCGTCACCCTCACACCACGCGGCGGCAGGGATGCCGCCCTGCGGCTCTGCGACAGCCTCCAGTTGTGCCACATCGTCACCTCGCTGGGCGGGACGGCCACTGGCGTCTCCCACGTCGCCTCAACCAGCCACCGTCAGCTCGACGCGGCAGCGCTGTCCGCCGCGGGCATCTCCGCGGGGGCGGTCCGTATCGCGGTGGGGCTGGAGGAGGCGGACGACCTGCTGGCCGACTTCACCACCGCGCTGGACGCCCTGTGCGAGGCCAGAACTGGCGACATCGCGTAATCGAGTGACGCCTATTCCATGGTGATTGAGGCACTGGGGTCACCGTGTGTGGTCGCCGGGGGCGTAGTGGCGCCAGGTTCCTCCTGCTTCGGCGGCGAGCTGTGCAGTGGTCTCGTCGTGGTAGCCCGAGCATGCGGGCGATCACGGGTGCGGGGGCCCGGAGGACCAGGTGGCGGATTGCCGCCGTGCGTCCACGCTGCGTGGGGAAGCCCAGGCGGCGGAGCCGGAGTTCGAGGGTGTCCGACCCGGGTCGCGCGGGCGAGGGGTGCTGTCCCTTGAAACGGAGAATGCTCAACGCGGCCGTACCGGGCGACGCTGTTTTATGAGTGACCACCTGCGAAACGCGGTGTCGCCGCGTGATGCGCTGGGCGAGGCGGTGGTCAGCCCAGGAGGTTGTCCAGGTGATAGTCCAGCACCCTGAGTGCCTCGACGGGAGAACGCTGCCCCAGGGCGACGTCGACCCCCAGGCTCGTGGCCAGATTCCAACAGATGTCGGCGTCGATCAGGCCGTTGCCCCGTGCTGGCGCGCCCCGTTCCTGCCGGGCCGCGGCGATGAGTCCTGCGGTGAAGTCCAGAAGCTCGCCGTTACCTGGCGCCAGCACGCCGGCCATTGCCGGATCCGAGATCGCCCTTCCGACGACCGCGACTGACAGCTGGAGTAGGCGCAGGCTTTCCGGGTCACGGGCGAGCATCGCGCGCAGGCATTCACGGAGCATCGTCTCCGCACTCGCCGGGTCTGTTGCCTTGATGGATGCCTCAATCCGGGCGTTCAGTGCCCGCACGGCGCGGTCGATCGCGTCACGGACCAGGTCCTCCCGGGTGGCGTAGTAGTGCTGCACCTGGCCCATGGACACCCCGGCCTCCACCGCGACCTTGCGAAGCGTCACACCCTCCAGCCCGCCGCGGAGCGTCAGTGTCCAGACGGCTTCGGCCAGGCGGTGTCGGCGCTCCTCGTGGTCAACGATCTTCGGCATGCATCCTCCCTGGCGAGCCAATGCGTTCGCATTGCATCGCCGTCGACAGTCTATTACAATGCATGTGCATTGTTAAAATAACTGAGGGGGCATCATGAAGTTCGTCGTTCTGCTGATCACCGGAATGGCTTTAGTGGTCTTCAGCGGCCAAGGCGCGATCCGGCTGCTCATCGATCACGACAACGGTGGGGTGCTCAGCGGATTGCCGTTCCCGGGCGCCCTGTGCGTCTACATCGCTGCCCTCGTCATCGGTGTCTTCCTCGCCGGCTGGGCACAGGACCGCGCCAAGGCCCTCGGACACCTCAAGTAACACCTACCCACGGCTCCCAGTGGGCTGCCGCAGCACATTCCGGCCTCTGTCCCGTTCGGAGTCCGGCCAGTGTCCGCTTCGCCAGGACCATCAGCGGGCCCGGCGGCCTGCTTGCTCCGTGGGTCGGAGAGCCCGGGGTCGAGTGTGGCGAAGCTCCCTGTGGCGTATGACGGAAACGGGCTGGTGCATGTACTTTCACCAGGGCGCTTTGGCGGGCTGAGCGGGGATGGTCCGCCGCTCGTGAGGGCGGCGGACCATCGCGACGCAGCGGCAGAGGTCAGCCGGCCTTGGCAGGCTCTTCGGCTCGTGGCGCCGCGTGCTTCCCAGTGGGTCCGTAAGCGGCGGGGGCCGTGGATGTGGGCGATGGCGGATTCGGCGACCCAGCGGATGCGGCCCAGGCCCGAGCCGTGGGGCTGTCCGCCGCGGGCGATATTCGGGGTGATGTTCCGGTCGCGCAGCCGTCGGCGATAGATGTCGTGGTCGTACCCGCGGTCGGCATACACCGCACGGGGCCTGCGGCGGGGACGGCCCATCCGAACTCGACACCGCATCTGACTCCACGCTCGTCAGGCACGTCAAGATCGGCAAGTACGGAACTCAGCGGACCAGAGCTCGTTCTGCTGCCCGTGTTCGAGCGGTGGCCAGGCGGTATAGGGGGTTACTCCGCGGTCGAGGGGTTGTCGAGGGCGGCGCGGGCCTTGCGTTCGACGAGGACAGGAACGAAGTCACGGACCGGCCGGTCTGTGAAGGAGGCATGGGCTTCGGCGACGGCTGCCTCGATCTCCTCGGGGGCCCGTGTCGTGCTGTAGGCCTCCGTGAGGCGTTCAACAACGGCCTGGATGGCTTCTTCCTCGCGTGCATCCATCGCCATGGTGTTCTCCCCTGACCTGGAACATTTCTGCCTCGGCTGTCACCGGAATCCTCGCGCACGACTGCCGTGGCGATCATTGCACCGGGCGGTTGCCGGGTCGCCGGAATCAGGCCATCCCCGGTGGGCCTGGAGAGCGACACACAGAATGTGCTCCCCGCGGCACGCAGCCCGGCCGTTCGTTGTCACGTCGCTCAGCTGCCGAGGCGGATCGAACGCCAGCGGCGGCCGCTCCGGGTGATCAGCCCCCGCTCTTCGAGCCTGGCGGGCCGCCGGTCATGACCTCGGGCGCTGTGACTGAGCGCACTGATGGGTCACTCCGAGTGCCGCAGGTGCCCGCACGGCAATGGGCGCTCGCGTACTCACGTCGGCGTGTGCGCATCCACCCGGGATGCCGTGTCCGGCGTTTCGTCATCTGCGTCAGTCGACGGCCGTCAGGTCGTCCAGTACGTGACTCAGGTCGAGTTCGGTACGGCCACGGGTCTGGAAGCCCCGCTCGAACAGCTCTGCCGTGCGTTGCTGCGTTGCCTCGCCTCGGACGAGCTGCTGGAACAGGGCGGCATCCGCACGTACGTCGGCCGGAGTTGGCAGGCTGATGGCGTTGACGGCTGTCTTGGCCGCGATCAGTGCATCGCGGGGGAAGTCCCCCATGCGCGCGGCAATGCCGGCTACGAACTCGTCCAGCTCGGCGTCGGGCACCGCGCGGTTGATCCATCCGTAGCGTTCGGCGAGCTCGGCATCGAAGTCGGCCGACGTCAGCACGGCTTCCAGCGCTCGGCCACGGCCCAGCAGACGGGTGAGGTGCTGAATCGCTCCCGCGCCGGGCGTGGTGCCGATGCCGACTTCGGGCTGGCCCAGAAGAGCGTTCTCCCGGGAGGCGAAGCGCATGTCGCAGGCGAGGAGGAACTCGCTGCCCGCTCCCCGTGCCCGGCCGCGCAGTTTGGCGACAGTGACGGCCGGGATCTCGCTGAGCTTGCGGAACAGCATCCCCAGGGAGGCGTCGCCCGGGCCTCCGGCTTTCGCGGCTTCAGCGGTGTACTCGGGCACTTTGGTCAGGTCGACGTGCGGGAAGAAGAAGTCGGGATCCGCGCTGTCGAAGACCACCACCCGCGTAGCCACCGGTTGGGAGAGCTCCTCGAGCAGGCCGGCCAGGTCGCGCACGACCTCGGGACCGATGAGGTTGATCGGCGGGGCATTGAAGGTGGCGTACAGGACGTTGCCGTCCAGCCTGGTGCTGATGGTTTCGTACGAGGCGGTCATGGTCTCGTCCTCTCGGCCCTCATCAAGGCCCGGTCGCCATCCCGGTCGTCCGGGCTGCCGCTCCTCGAGCCACAGCACGGCCGAAGGCGATCTGCTTCGAGCTGCTGTGCCCGGTTGTCCGATGAACTTGCTGCGTCACGCCCGCCCCGGTCATGGTGCTCCTGGACGTCAGCCGGTGGTCAGCACCATCCGGAACCGGGCAGCGCCCGACATCATCTTCCGGTATGCCTCATCGGCCTGGTCCAGGAGGACGGTCTCGGTCATCGGGCGGATCCCGTGCAGGGCACTGAAGGCCATGGTGTCCTGCACGTCCTGCGCGGTTCCGGACGGATGACCCCGGATGATCTTGCCGCTCATGAGGATCTGGTTCGGGCTGATGCCCAGCGGCTCGGCGTCCGCGCCGATGACCACCAGCTCGCCGCGGGGGCGGAGGCCTTCCAAGGTCGCCGTCGTGGCGTCGGAGTTCGCGGCCGTGGCCAGGACGACCCTGGCGCCACCGAGGGATTGCAGAGCGTCCGCGACAGTGGTGTCCGCCGTGCTGTCGATGTAGTGGTGGGCCCCGAGTTGCTTGGCGAAGTCGGCCTTGCCGGCGCCACGGGCGATCGCGACGGTCTCGAAGCCCATCGCGGCCGCGTACTGCACGCCCAAGTGTCCCAAGCCGCCGATGCCGAGGACGGCGACCAGATCGCCCGGCCGTGCGGAACTGCGCCGCAGTCCGTTGTACGCGGTCACCCCAGCGCACGCCAGGGGCGCGGCATCGGTGGTCGCCAGGGCGTCGGGAATCCGGGCCAGGGCGTCGGCCGGTGCGATCACCCTCTCGGCGAAACCCCCGTCGTACGCCCACCCGGGAACCTTCAGGTTTTCGCACACGATGAAATCGCCCTGTCTGCAGGGCGTGCAGTGACCGCAGCTGCCACCGAACCAGCCCACCGCCACCCGGTCGCCCACCTGCCAGCCACGGAATGTTCCCTCGCCGACCTCGTCGATACGTCCGGCGATCTCATGACCGGGAACCAGCGGAAACCGGACACCCGGAACCAAGGCGTTCATGAAAATGGCATCGCTGTGGCAGATCCCGCAAGCCTCCACGGCCATCCGTACGTGGCCGGGGCCCGGCCGCGGCACCTCGCGTTCGGCGATCTCCAACGGACCGCTGGCAGCGGCGACCTGCGCGACTCGATGGGTGCTCATCGGGATCTCTCCGTAGTACGGGTTCGCGGGAGCCCCAGAACCAGCACACCAGCTCCAGACCGATCCTGCACGCCGAACAGCCCGGTGATGCCACCACCAGCGCGTTACCGCTGCCCGGGGGAGGCATCGATCTTCAAGTGCCGCGTTGTCAGGAGGCTTGCACACGTCGGTGGACGGCTGAGCGACGACGCGGCCATGGTGGTCGTCCAGCGTTCACCCGGACTGCATCCGGGCCGCCGGCTGAGGAGGGTCGGCCACAGCGACGGCGATCCACTGGGCATGCGGTCCGCGCACTGATTTTGCAGTCGGCCGAGTGACACGGACGATGTGGGGACGACGCGGGACGCGCTTGGCATCCGCCACGACGCCGGACAGCCGCACCTCATTGCACTGAAAGCCTTTCTCAACTCCTGCCGGAGCCACTCGTATCCGTTCATCGGCCTTGATGGAGGAGCTCACCGGGAGTGCCGCAGCCCCTGCTTGACTCCGACCAGTGCCTCGCCACGGTGTCGCTGGGACCGGCACGGCCACGTCCAACATGTGGGCGCCCTGCCTCAGGCTTCGGCGCGTTCGCGAACCCACGACGCGGCCAAGGCTGTCCAGGTCGCCACGTCTCCCGCGCCTTCGGCCAGGCCGAGACTGTGCGGCCCGTGCGCGAACACATGAACGGCATGCGGGATGTTGTGGGCCGCGAGCGCGGCAGCGAAGCGGTAGGTGTGCTCGGGAGGGACGTAGCTGTCCTCCGCGGTGTGCCATAGGAAGAACGGTGGTGACTCAGGCGTCACCAGCGCTTCCAGAGACGTCGAACGCCGCAGCGCCGGGCCGGCATCCTCGCCCAGCAGGATCAGCCTGGCGGGGCGGTAGGTCTCGGTCTCCATCGACGTGATCGCATATCCGAGGACCGCGAACTGCACGGCTTCCTGCGCCTCGGCACCTGGGGAGAGGGCCGCGAGGCCGGCCAGGTGGCCACCAGCGGAGAAGCCCATCAGACCGATGCGCTCCGCCCCCTTCGCGCGGCGGCGCCGGATCTCGGCACGGAGCGAATGGAGCGGCACCGGGTGCCTGACGTTGACCGGGTAGCGGAAGACGCTCGCTTGCACCCCGAGCCCGGTGAGCCAATCGACGATCGGTTCGGCCTCATGGGGCGCATGCTCGGCGTACCCGCCGCCCGGGAGAACGATCACGTGCATTCTTGCCACTGGCGGTGCCCCGCTTCAGCAACTGCGGCTACTGCGGCACGGCCACCGCGGCGGACGCGGCCTGTTCGATGAGGGCGGCCACTGCGGCCGGTTGTGACACATAGATGGAATGGCTGCCGGCGACCTCGACGGTGGTCGATCCGGCTCGCCCGGACATGGAGCGCTGGGCTGACGGGGGGATCATCTTGTCGTCGGTGGTGACCATGTACCAGCTCGGCTTGGTCCGCCAGGCGGGCTCGCTGACCTGCCCGCCGAGGGCGTCCACGCCCCAGGGGACCTGAGAGTCGGCCATGAAGGCGGCCATGTCGGCGGGCAGGTCACCGGCGAACGATGCGGGGAATTTGTCCCGGTCGAGGAAGAGGAAGCCGTCCTTGGGCGGCAGGATCGGCGGTCCGGGACCGTCGGTCGGAAAACCGCCGATGAGCGTGTTGACCGACTCTCCCGCGTCCGGCACGAACGCCGCGATGTAGACCAGAGCCGCCACCTTCGGGTCGGTGCCCGCTTCGGTGATGACCGCACCGCCATAAGAGTGACCGACCAGCACGACCGGGCCGTCCTGCTCGGCGATGATCAGCCGCGTCGCGGCGGCGTCGCCGTGCAGCGACAGAGTCGGGTTCTGCACCACGGCGACCCGGTAGCCGTCACGGGCGAGCAGGCCATGGACCGCCTGCCAGCCGGACCCGTCCACGAAACCGCCGTGTACCAGAACGACGCTCGCCACCTCTGAGTCTGCCTTCATGGTGATCCCCATTCGTGCTTGTCCCGGGAGGGGGTCCTATGCCCACGATAGGTCTCCGGACCTCATGGGTCGCGGCGGGGCGGCCAGCAGCTTGTAGATTGCAAGTACTTATGGATCGTCCCCTGAGCAGTGTGTTCGGCGAGGGGGCGATCTTGTTTCCCGGCTCCATTCGTCTCCATCATCCCCCTCGCGGGCTCCCGCCCAATCCGGAACGGGTGTGGCACATGGGTGAGCTTGATCCCCTGCAGCGGTCGGCTCGGAGACTCCGTACCGGAGCCGCCCGTATCACTGGGCCGGTCAGAAGTGGTCGGGCAGCCAGGGCTCGTAGTCCGTGGTGGCGCGGATCAGCTTTGTGAGGGCTTCGCCAGAGGTGGCGGCGACTCCGGCAAGGTGCGCGGCGGCGGGTGTCCGGAAGCCTCCGGAGTACCAAACCGCCAGCTGCTGTCGGGTGAGCTTGACCTCGCCGGTGCGGTGTGTCGCGGTGAGGTGACCGTTGCCGTCTTTGACTTCCAGCAGGTACTGGTCCCAGGTTCCTCCGTTGTCGTTTTCGATCTCCACTGGGAGCGCGAGGGTGAGGTCGTCGGGCCAGCCGCGCAGGCGTACAGCTTCCGGGAGGTCGTGGATGCGGAGCATCCAGGGGTGCCAGGCTTCTGCTGTCGGCCGGTACCGGTGCAGTTTGTGCAACAGCGCCAGGTACGGGGGCAGGACCGAGCGCCGGAAGTGGACGGCGGTGGCGCGGGTGAGGTGGCTCCCGAGGAACGCCATCATCGAGTCGACCGTCACCGCGTCTGCGGCCCAGAAGTCGTGGACGGTCAGGTCCATTCCCCAGCCTCGCCTGCTCGGGCGCGGGGGTGGCCAGCACACGATGGTTGTGACGGGTCGGACTCGTCGTACACGCCGCGAAGGGACCGTCGGGAGCACGGAGGTGAACCAGCGCCTGGTCCAGGTGGTCGCGGTGCCAGGCCGAAGGACCGGACAGGCCGGCTTCCGCATCAGCGAACTGCTGCCAGGCGAGCCAGAGGGCGTGCAGCCGGGCGACGGCCTCGGGGTGTTCGTGCCACTGCGCGCACCACGGACGATTCGTGCTGATCTCCCGGCCGTACACCGGGAGGAAGAGGTGCTTCACCCAGCTACTGAGGGCGGCGAGTGTGGTCTGTTGGGGAACACCGCCGTTACCGAGTGCGGTGAGCGAGTCCGGCCCGGCGGCCGGTGACCGAGACGTCTTTGAAGGGGAAGCCCGCCGTCAGGACGCACACCCGGGGGGCGATGGACCAGTCGATGGTCTGTGATGTGGCCCAGGTTGGGCACCTGGGGCCAGTGCCGGGCCAGGATGCGCGAGACGTCCGGATTGACCTCGGCGTGCCAGGCCAGCGTGCCGCCGAGGGCGGTCAGGACTCCCAGGTCCAGCCCGCCGTACCCCAGCAGGGCGAGCCGATCAGCGGAGGGCGCGCGATGGTGGTCTCCATGTCACCGGCTCCGAGCGATCCGGTCCAGGGGAGCTGCCGCTGCCGGGGCGCCAGCGGGAGACGGGGCGGGAGAGGGAGCTGCGGACGTTGAACGGCTGCGTGCGGCCCGAAGCCGCACGGAAGGCGGCGAAACCGTCGCCGACGCGGCGTGAAGGGACTCGGCGGCTTCGCGTAGGGCCGTGTCCGCCATGCCGAGCGCGCTTCCTACCACCGGTGGCCACTTCTCACGCCTCCCGGGCGTCGGGCTGGTCGCGGATGGCTTTATTTACGAATTACGAGAGCACCTGTTGCTCAGCGGCGAGAGCGGCCCCCTCCCCGGGAGATTGATGTCGCCGAGTTTGAGAGCACCCGGAATGCTTGCTTCGGGACCATGGTTGTGCTCTGCACGACGAGGGGCCCGGGTGCTGCCGAAGTCCAAGGTCGATCTGTACGCCACTATCCGCCTTGAAGCCCTGATGCGCTCGGACTCACCCGCGGCAGCGGACGGCGGGAATTCGCTTGGAGACGTGCCGGGCGACCGCGTCGACGCCGGGGCGGGCGTACCGCTCCAGGGAGCGGACGGAGGCTCATCGTGTGTCTGGTGTTCAGGCGCCAGGCGTAGCCGAACCGTTGTTGCTCAATAGCGTGAGGCCGAGGTGAGTCAGCGTGTGAAGGACAGCCTTCCGCTCCCGGGTGAGAGTCGTCAGCCCGGCGCTGCGCAGAGTGGTGGCGTGCTCGCTGGCGCTGGCCGGTGATATGCGCGCTCGCTGCGCGAGCTGCGTTGTCGTGCACGCGGGATGGTCCGCGATCACGCACAGCACGACTGCCCTGGTGCGGCCGAGCAGTGCTAAGGACGGATCGCGGCCGCACCAAACGGCTCCGCAGATCACCGTCCGGACCCTCGGGCCGTCGTGGTCCTCTCTGGAGAGGAAGCCCATGAGGCGTTCCAGTGACGCGCTGTGAGGGTCGAACGTGCCTGGCCGCGGGCCGTCGGCAGCATCCATGCCCGTCAACACCGGGACTCAGCACCGATCCAGCACAACGCCCCCGATCGGACCGGAAGGGACCCCAGCGGAACTCAGCACGAAGTCAGCACGGCCTGGCTTGGGCTCGTCCGGAGTGAACGAGCCCAAGCCGTTGACCTGTATGTTTGCTGTCTCGTTCAACATCCGCTAAGTCCCTGTATCCCAGTTCGACCGCATCCGGCGCTCCGGCGCCACCGTCCACCTCACCCGCACCAAGGCCCGGACGATCGCCGCCGCCCCTTGGCTGATGGCCCGTCACGCCACGGCCGGGCGGCCCCCGTACTACGTTCCGGCGGGCGGATCAGCACCGGTCTGCACCCTCGGCTACGTCGAGACGGCCCTCGAAATCGCCGGACAGGTGGCGCGCGGAACCCTTCCCGAACCCTCCCATGTCGTCCTGGCTCTGGGCTCCGGCGGCACGGCGGCGGGCCTCGCCCTGGGGCTGCGGATGGCCGGACTGCGCACCCGGGTCGTCGGCATCGTGGTCAACGACACCCTGCCGCTCGACGCCCGCAGCATCGCGGGCCTGGCCCGCAGGACGGAACGGCTGCTGCGCCGCCGCGGTGCCGGCACGGCCGCGGTGGGTCTCCGGCCGGAGGATCTGACCGTGGTCCGGGGCTGGCTGGGGCCGGGCTACGGGCACCCGACACCGGAGGCCGAGGCGGCACGGCACCTCGCCGCCCGGGAGGAGCACCTGGACCTCGAACCGGTCTATACGGCCAAGGCGTTCGCCGCGCTCCTCGCGCTCGGGGCCGAGGGCCGGTTCGGAGCCGGGCCGGTGCTCTTCCTGCACACCCACGGACCCCGCGGGACCGGCTGAGCAGGCGGCGGGCCGGCTGCGCCCCGGGGCCGGCGGAGCGGTGGATCGGCTGAGCGGCTGAGCGGCGTGGTGCTCCTCGGTCCCGGGACGTGCAGGTCCCGGGATGTGCAGAGCGCCACGGGCCGCGCTGCGGTGACGGGGCTGCGCCAGGGACGGTGTACGACCTGCGGCCTACGGGGCCTGCCGGAAGGCGGACCGGCCCGCACCCCGGTTACCTCCCGCGGGGGATGGGCCGGCGCGGGCTCTGCCGAAGGATGGGTGCGGGCGCCGACGCCGGGCCGACGGCCACCGCACTCGGTCACCACCCGGCACCGCACCCGGCACCGCACCCGGCACCGCACCCGGTCACGCACCCGGCACCGCACCCGGTCACGCACCCGGCACCGCACCCGGTCACGCATCCGGTTCGGCGTGTCACCCGTCCGACGATCCGTCCCACTCCCGGGAGAACCCCGTGAAGTCTGCTTCCTTCCGCCTCATCGCGGCCGCGACCACCGCGGTCGTCGCACTCACCACCATGGGCGTTGCCTCCGCCACGACCGCCGACCGTCCGCAGGAGCGGCCGCCGCGGGCCCGTGTCACCGGCTCCGCCGAGTTCGCGCTTCCGTACCACCCGGACGCCGATGTCCGCTCGTTCACCTTCGACGCCCGGGCGGTTCCGTACAGCAGGCCGATTCCCGGGGTGCCCACCGGGCTGCCCACCGATGCCCGGGGCACGGTGAAGGTCTCCCACTACTTCGCCGAGCAGCACCGTACGGTCACCGCGGAGGGCCGGGTCGACTGTCTCGTCACCGGCCCGCGCACCGCGACCCTGACCGCGGTGATCACCCGGGTCGACGAGGGCGGGCCGGACTGGAAGGGGCGGCGGCTCGGGTTCAGCGTGCACGACGGCGGCAGGGACCGGGGCCGCTCCCCGGACCGGGTCGGCTTCTCCTGGGGCATCGTGAATGTGAAGTCGCCCGGGGACGAGCAGAACGAGGGGGCCGAGGCCGGCACCTGCATGGCCCCCGCCCCGTACGCCCCGGTCACCAAGGGCGGTTACACCGTGCGGCACGCCGAGCTGCCGCCGGTCCCCGGAAACGCGGGCCGGGCCGGGAGGGCGTCGCCGACAGCGGGGGAATGAACCCGTCGGTGACCGGGTGCCGTCGTCACCACGAGGGCGCGCCACGGTGGGACGGAACAGGGGAGGGCCCCGGCGGAACATTCCGCCGGGGCCCTCCCCTGGCGACCGTACGGACGCCGCGTCAGCAGGGCGTCAGTGGCCGAGTTTGTGCTTGGCCTTCTGCGCGTCCTCCTGCATGCCGCCCCGGAGCCTCTCGGCCCGGCCTTCCGCGGCCATACGGTCATTTCCCAGTGCGCGTCCGGCGGCTTCCTTCGCGGCTCCCTTCGCCTGTTCGGCGATGGCAGCGGTCCGCTTCTGCGCGGTCATGGTGGTCACTCCTCAAAGCTCGAGGTGTTTCTCCCTGACAAGGGAGCGCGTGCCCGGGGCTCCGGTGCGCAAACCAGTCGGCTGCCGGCGTTTCACCGGTGGCGGGGGAGCGGCGGTGGGACCGGGGCGCGTGCGGCGCGGAAACGGACCGGCTCCGCCGATGAGGGCATTCTCACCCGGGGCGTGAGCGCTCTTCCGGGGGAAGGGGAAGCTCGCCCGGCGCGACGGGGGAGCGCACCGGGCGAGACATACTGATCATGCCTCATCCCTCCTCCGAGCACACCAAGAATGCGATATTCCGCATACCGGAGTGCCGGACGGAGGCAGGAACCCGTCGGTCCGTCAGCTGATGAGGGCGGGAGGCCGGTGCGCGCACGAGGGGCGGCCGCGAGAGCACGAGGGATGGCCACGAGAGATGGCCCCGAGAGGTGACGCCGCCCCGAGAGATGGAGCCGCCCCTGTCCCACCGTTGCTCCGCCCGCCGCGCTCCTGCAGTGTGGAGCGCTCCCGCTGACGGGACGACAACCACGGTCACCGCGGCCGGTGTCGTGAAACTCACTCCCGCTGAGCGGGGGCGCAGGCCCCGGACTCCGGTGAGCGGTCCGCGGTGCGTGCTGCGTACGGCAGGATGACAGGTCACGCGGGGCTGTCCGAACAGCCCTGACGTAGCAGTACTTTTCCGGAACGAACAGGTGACATGGTGACGACAGAGCGTGCCCAACACCCGACCGCGCGCGCCGCGGTGATGCCGGAGCGGGACTCCCGCGGCCCGGCCGGACCGGACACCCTTTCCGGTGTCGGGGGAGGCCGTCGATGATCCGGGCCCTCACCCTGCACGACGTGATCCTCGCCGCCGCCGCGATGGCCGCCGGCATCGCCGCCGGACTGCTGTCCCGGGTGGCGCTGCGCTGGCTCGGGGTGCGCGCCCAGAGCACGCGGTGGAGCGGGGACGACATCATCGTCGACGCGCTCCGGACGCTGGTGCCCTGGGCATCGCTGACCGCGGGCGCCGCCGCGGCGGTCGGAGTGCTGCCGCTGAGCGGCACCATCCGGAACACCGTCCACCAAGTGCTGCTCGCCGGGCTCATCCTGGTGGCCACCGTCACCGCGGCGCGGGTGGCCACCGACCTGGTGCGGTCGCTGGCGCTGGCCCGTTCCGGCGTGGCCGGGTCGGCGACCATCTTCATCAACATCACCCGGGTCGCCGTTCTGGCGATGGGCATTCTGGTCCTGCTGCAGACCCTCGGTGTCTCGGTGGCTCCGCTGCTCACCGCGCTGGGCGTCGGCGGTCTGGCCGTGGCCCTGGCGCTCCAGGACACCCTGGCGAACCTCTTCGCGGGCGTGCACATCCTCGCCTCCCGCACGGTGCAGCCGGGTGACTACATCCGGCTCAGCAGTGGTGAGGAGGGCTACGTCGTCGACATCAACTGGCGCAACACCGTGGTGCGTCAGCTGCCGAACAACCTGGTCATCATCCCCAACGCCCAGCTGGCGGGCACCATCACCACCAACTTCCACCAGCCGGTACGGCAGATGTCGCTGACGGTCCTGGCGAAGGTCGGCTACGGCGCCGACCTGGAGCTCGTGGAGACGGTGACCAACGAGGTGGCCGCCAAGGTGATGGCCGAGGTCGACGGCGGTGTCCCCGACTTCGAGCCGTCGATACGCTTCCACACCTTCGGGGAGTCCAGCATCGACTTCTCGGTCAACCTGGAAGTCTGTGAGTTCAGCGACCAGTACCTGATCAAGCACGAGTTCATCAAGCAGTTGCACCAGCGGTTCCAGGCCGAGGGCATCGAGGTTCCCTTCCCGAAGCGGACCGTGGTCCTGCACCACCAGGACCAGGACCAGCCGCCGCGCGGGCGCAGGACGACGGCGGACACCGGGCTGCCGAAGGCGGTGCTGCCCCTGCAGAAGACCGACGAGCCGCCGGCCGGGGACACGGCGACCCTGGTGCACTGAGCCGACGGCGGGAAGGGGGAGCCGTGACGGGACGACTCGGGACCCCTCTCCCTGCCGAAGCGGCACCCGGGCGGCCACCGGTCCCGGCGCCCGTGCCACGCGCGTCCGGCGGTGGACGCGCACGGCGGTGGCCCGCTCCGGTCAGACGGGCTGGCCGACCGGCCTGACGACGACGGTGTTGATGTCGACACCGCTCGGCTGCCGCACCGCCCAGACGATCGAGTCGGCGATCTGGCCGGCCGTCAGCATCGTCCCGTCGGGCATGCCGCCGATTCCGTCCCAGAACGGGGTCTCCACCCGCCCGGGCGCGATCAGGGTCACCCCGATGCCGTCGCCCGTCACCATGCGCCGGGTGTTCTCGGCGAGCCCCGTCACCGCCCACTTCGTCGCCCCGTAGAAGTTGCCCGGGGTGTGGACGAACCCCGCGACGCTGCCGATCAGGACGATCCGCCCGCGGGACTCCCGGAGCGACGGCAGCGCGGCCCGGATGAGCAGGGCGGGGGCGAGGACGTTGGTCAGCACCATCGTGTGCCAGCCTGCCGGGTCGCCGTCGGCGAGCGTGCCGGGGGCGGCGAAGCCGGCGTTGGCGACCACGGTGTCCAGCCGCCCGAACTCCAGCAGTGTCGCGTCGACGGCCGCTTGCACGGAGTCCGCGTCGGAGGCGTCCCCGGCGTGGGTCAACAGCGTCTCCGGGCAGGCGAGTTCCTCCGCCAGCCCGCGCAGGCGCTCGCGGTTCCGCCCGGTGACGGTCACCCGGTGGCCCTCCTTCAGCAACTGCCGGGCCGTGGCAGCGCCGATACCGCTGCTTCCGCCGGTGATCAGAGTGACAGGAGAATGCGTCATGGGTACCCCCGGGAATCGGTGAGAACGGAACGGCCGAGGGCTCCGCGGCGGACCCACCCCGCAGGGGGAGCACCTGCCGTCCCGGCGGGCGGGGGAGCGCTCCCCGCCGGAGGCTGTGCTCCGGCACCGGGGCGGTTGCCCTCGTGCCCGGGAGTCCATCACTTGGAGTGCGCTCCATGTCAACGGTGCGTGGTCCATGCCCGCGGCGCCTGGTCCGTCCGGACGTCGCCCCCGCCCCGTGGCCCGGAGGACTCACCTCCGGCCCGACCAATCCGCAGGCACCTTTTGCTCCGTATTGAAGGTAGCGCTGAGCGGATGTGAGGCCCGGCCCGGCGGTCCGCACGGGTGACGGGTGGTGTGCAGGTCGCGCCGGCCGTGAGCGCCGTGGACAGCGGTCCCCCGCTTCTCACCGTCCCGGAGAACCCGATGACGATCTTCCAGCAGTCCGACACGGCCGTCCGGCAGCCGGAACCGGCCGTCCGCACACCCGGCCCGACGTCCGGCCCGCACGTCGGGACGGACGTCCCGGGGCCCCGCTCCGCGGAGCTCCTCGCCCGGCAGGAGCTCCGGGAGTCCAACGCACGGGTCTATCCCAGGCATCTGCCCATCGCGATCGAGGAGGGCTTCGGCAGCTTCGTCCGGGATCTCGACGGCAATGTGTTCATCGACTTCCTGGGCGGTGCCGGGGTGCTCTCCCTCGGTCACAACCATCCGGAACTGGTCCGCGCGGTCGCCGATCAACTCGGCCGCTTCACCCACGGCCTCGACTTCCCCACACCGGCGAAGGACGCCTTCACCGAGGCCCAGCTCTCCATGCTGCCGTCCCCGCTGCGGAGCCGGATGAAGCTGCACTTCTGCGGCCCGACCGGAGCCAACGCCGTCGAGGCCGCCGTCAAGCTCTGCAAGACGGCCACCGGGCGCGGCGACATCATCTCGTTCCAGGGCGGCTTCCACGGCGGCACGCATGCGGCGATGGCGCTCAGCGGGACGGTGGCGCAGAAGCGGCCCGTCGCCAACGGGATGCCCGGGGTCCACTTCTTCCCGTACTCGTACTGCACCCGGTGCCCGCTCGGCCTCAGCCCCGACACCTGCGAGACCAACTGCGTCGGCTACCTCGAACGGTCGCTCACCGACGGCCTCTCCGGCATTCCGCTGCCGGCGGCGGTCGTGCTCGAACTGGTGCAGGGCGAGGGCGGCGTCGTCCCCGCCGGCCCCGACTTCGTCCGCCGGGTCCGCGCCCTCACCCGGGAGCTCGGTATCCCGCTCGTCGTGGACGAGGTCCAGACGGGCGGCGGACGCACCGGGACCTGGTTCGCCTTCGAGAGTTACGGCATCGAGCCCGACGTGGTCCTCGCCTCGAAGTCGCTCAGCGGTGTCGGCGCCCCGGTAGCGCTGATGCTCTACGACCGGCGGCTGGACGTCTGGGCGCCGGGCGCGCACACCGGGACGTTCCGCGGGAACCAGCTGGCGTTCGCCTCCGGTACGGAAGCGATCAGGATCTTCCACCGGGACGACGTGCTGGGCAACGTCCGGCGGCGCGGCGCGCAGCTGGAGGACCGGCTCACCCCGCTGCGGAGCCACCCCTGGGTGCACGAGATCCGGGGCCGCGGCCTGATGTGGGGCATCGAGCTCGCCGGGCCGCGCGACGCCCGGCCCGCCGGTCACCTGGCCGCCCGGGTCCAGGAGCACGCGCTGCGGCACGGGCTGATCGTCGAACTCGGCGGCCGGGACGACTGCGTGGTGCGGATGCTCCCGCCGCTCAATGTGACGCCGGACGTCATCGACACCGCCTGCGCCATCCTCGTCGACGCCATCGAGGCCGCCACCCCGGACACGCCGTCGGCCACCTCGGCCACGCTGTCCGGCACCTCGGCCACACCGTCGGCCACCCCGGACACGCCGTCGGCCACCTCGGCCACGCTGTCCGGCACCTCGGCCACACCGTCGGCCACCCCGGCCACGTCATCCACCACCCCGGCCACACAGTCCGGCACCCCGGCCGGCGCCGGGACGCCCCCGTCGTCCGTCGGGCGCCCGTCCGGCGGCCCCGCGACCCGGACACCCTGAGATGCCCCGGCCGCCCGGCACCGGGGACGCACCGCCCGACGCCCCGGCGCGCCCGGTCCGTGAGCCCGCGCAGGGCCCGGCCCTGCTGTCGTCCGGCTGCGAACAGGCCGTCCGCTGGCAGCCCGGCGAACGCCTCGAGCAGCTCTTCGAGGACCGGTGCGACCGGCTGCGGACCGCCGACGGACACAGCCCGCGCGCCGTGGACGCGGACGGCGAGAGCCTCACCTACGACCGACTGGACGCGCGGGCCAACCAGCTCGCCCGCCACCTGGCGGCCCGCGGCGCACGGCCCGGCGACCGGATCGCGCTCCTTCCCGGCCGGGCCGTGCACGCCTACGTGGGCATGCTGGCCGTGCTCAAGCTCGGAGCCGTCTATGTGCCGCTCGACGCCGCCTTCCCGGCCGACCGGCTAGCCTACATCGTGCGGGACGCCGGAGTGCGCCTGGTGGTGTCCGAGTCCGCGCTGCGGGACCGGCTGCGGCAGGTGCCCGCCGGGGTGGTCTGCGTCGACGAGGCGGCGGCGGAACTCGCCGCCGAGGACGCACACCGCCCGGTCCGCCCGACAGCCGGCGCCGGCCCGCCCGACGACCTCTGCTACATCATCTACACCTCCGGCTCGACCGGCCGGCCCAAGGGCGTCGCGATCCCCCACGCCGCCGTCTGCAACTTCGTCCGGGTCGCCGCGGAGGTCTACGGCCTCCTCCCGCAGGACCGCGTCTACCAGGGCATGACCATCGCGTTCGACTTCTCCGTCGAGGAGATCTGGGTTCCGCTGCTGGTCGGAGCGACGCTGGTGCCCAAGCCGGACGGCGCCGCGCTGGTCGGCCGGGAGCTGGGGGAGTTCCTCACCTCCCGGGACGTCACCGCGCTCTGCTGCGTCCCGACCCTGCTGGCCACCCTCGACGAGGACCTGCCCGGTCTCCGGTTCCTGCTGGTCTCCGGTGAGGCGTGTCCGCGCGACCTGGTGACCCGCTGGCACCGGCCCGGCCGCCGCTTCCTCAACGTCTACGGCCCCACGGAGGCGACCGTCACCGCGACCTGGACCCCGGTGGCCCCGGACCGGCCGGTGACCATCGGCGTCCCGCTGCCCACCTACTCCGCCGTCATCCTCGACCCGGCCGGCCCCCGGGCGCTGCGGCCCGGTGAACTGGGCGAGATCGGCCTCGCCGGAGTGGGCCTGGCCAGCGGCTATGTGAACCGCGCCGACCTCACCGACCGGGCGTTCATCCGCGACTTCCTCGGCATCCCCAACAACCCCTCCGGCAGGATCTACCGCACCGGCGACCTCGGGCGGGTGAACGAGGACGGCGAGATCGAGTACCACGGCCGCATCGACACCCAGGTCAAGATCCGCGGCTACCGGATCGAGCTGAGCGAGATCGAGTCGGTGCTGAGGTGCGCGCCCGGGGTCGCCCAGGCGGTCGTCGGCACCCACGGGACCGGTCCCCAGCCGGTCGAACTCGTCGGCTACTACGTGCCCCGCCGGGACGGCCCGCGGGCCGACCTTCACCGCATCCACGACCACCTGCGGGGACGGCTGCCCGGCTACATGGTCCCCGCCTACCTGGAGGAACTCCCGGACCTGCCGCGGCTCGCCGGCGGCAAGACCGACCGCGGGCGGCTGCCCGCCCCCACCGGCCCCCGCTGCCTGGCCGGCCGGAAGCGGTACACCCCGCCGGCCGGCCCGGCCGAACGGACCCTGGCCCGCCTCCTGGCCGGAGTGCTGCACCTCGACCGGGTCTCGGCCGACAGCGACTTCTTCGCCGACCTCGGCGCCAACTCGCTCCTCATGGCCCAGTTCTGCGCCCGGGTACGGAGCCACGGCGATCTGCCGCCGGTGTCCATGCGGGACGTCTACCTGCACCCGACGGTCACCGGCCTGGCCGCCGAGCTCACCCGGGAGAGCTCGGCCCCGGCCGCCGAGGCCCCCGCGCCGGCGCCGGTCCGCCCACCGCCACCGGCCGGCCGGCTGCAGTACGTCCTGTGCGGGACGGCGCAGCTCCTGCTCTTCCTCGCCTACACCTACCTGGGCGCGTTCCTGCTGATCGAGGGCTACCAGTGGGTCGCCGCCGGCTCCGGCCTCGTCGACCGGTACCTGCGCGCCACGGTGTTCGGGTCCGCCGCGTTCCTGCTGATGTCCGTCGTCCCCATCGTGGTGAAGTGGGTGCTCATCGGCCGCTGGAAGCGCCGGGACATCCGGATCTGGAGCATCGGGTATCTGCGCTTCTGGACGGTCCAGACGCTGATCCGGCTCGACCCCCTGGTGCTGTTCGCCGGTTCACCGCTGTATCTCCTCTATCTCCGGGCGCTGGGTGCGCGGATCGGCCGGGGCGCGGTGATCCTCTCCCGGAACGTGCCCGTCTGCACCGACCTGCTGACCGTCGGAGAGAACACGCTCGTCCGCAAGGACGCGTACCTCGCCTGCTACCACGCCGAGAGCGGGTACATCCGGACCGGGCCCGTCACCCTCGGCCGGGATGTCCTGATCAGCGAGAGCACGGTCCTCGACATCGACGTCCAGCTCGGTGACGGCGCCCAACTCGGCCACGCCTCCTCGCTGCACGCCGCCCAGCGGGTGCCCGCCGGTGAGGTCTGGCAGGGCTCGCCGGCCGGTCCGGCGGACGCGGACTTCCGCACGGTGGGGCCCGCGCGCTGCGGCACCCGGCGGCGGGTCCTCTACGGGACGGCGCAGCTGCTCACCGTGCCCTTCGTCTATCTGCCCCTGGCCCTGGGCGCCGTGGGCACCCTGATCCCGGCCTTCCTCTCCGCACCCGAATCGGCCGTGTCGAGCCCCGGCTTCTACCTCGAGCAGCTACTGGGCTCGCTGGTGCTGTTCTTCGGCCCCCTGCTGGCGGGGCTCGCCGTCGTCACCACCGTGCCGCGGCTGCTGAACCGCGCCCTCGTCCCGGGCCGGGTCCATCCGCTCTACGGTTTCCACTACTCGGTGCAGCGGGCGGTCTCCCGGATCACCAACACCAAGGTCTACCAGGGGATCACCGGCGACAGCGTGTTCATCGTGCACTACCTGCGGGCCGTGGGCTGGGACCTGACCCGGGTGGTGCAGACCGGCTCGAACTTCGGTGTGGAACAGCGGCAGGAGTCGCCGTTCCTCACCGTGGTCGGCAGCGGCACGATGGTCTCCGACGGGCTGTCGGTCATCAACATCGATGTCTCCGCCACCTCCTTCCGTGTCACCCGGGCGGCGCTGGGCCAGGACAACTTCCTCGGCAACGCGATCGCCTACCCGGCGCGGAGCCGTACCGGCGACAACTGTCTCCTCGGGACCAAGGTGATGGTGCCCGTCGACGGCGCCGTCCGTGAGGGAGTCGGGCTGCTGGGGTCGCCGTGCTTCGAGATCCCGCGGTCGGTGCAGCGCGACAGCCGGTTCGACGCGCTCGACAGCGGCGCCGAACGGCGCCTGCGGCTCCGGGCGAAGACCCGGCACAACATCGGCACCATCGGTCTCTTCCTGCTGGTGCGCTGGATCGAGTTCTTCGGTCTGGTGCTGCTCGCCACCTTCGCCGCGGAGCACTACGGGCGGTACGGCGCGGTCGTGGTCACCGGGGCGACCGTGCTCGGACTGGCCTTCACCCTCGGCTCGTCCGTGCTGGCGGAGCGGGCGGTGGCCCGGTTCCGCACGATGACCCCGCGGTTCTGCTCCATCTACGACCCGTACTTCTGGTGGCACGAACGCCACTGGAAGCTGAGCATGACACCGCCGTTCAACGGCACGCCGTTCAAGAACCTGCTCTGGCGGCTGGCAGGGGTACGGATCGGCCGCCGGGTCTTCGACGACGGCTGCGGCATGCCGGAACGGACCCTCGTCACCATCGGCGACGACTGCACACTCAACGCGGGCTCCACCCTCCAGTGCCACTCGCTGGAGGACGGCACCTTCAAGTCCGGCCGGATCGCCCTCGGTGACGGCTGCACCCTCGACACGGCCACCCTCGTCCACTACGGCGTGACGATGGGCGACGGGGCGGTCCTCGGCCCGGACTCCTTCCTGATGAAGGGCGAGGACGTCCCACCGCGGTCCCGCTGGCGGGGCAACCCCGCACGGGAGATCCGCGGCACGGCCGGGTCCGCGGTCCCCGTTCCCCCGCCGGACGCCGCTGACGGGCGGAAGTGACCGGACGGCCGGACGGCCGGGAGGGATCGGCACCGCGCCCGGCGCGCCCGGCCCGGAGAGGACCGGGGACAACGGGAAACGGGGCATGAATGCGGAATGGCCGCCGAATGGACCGTTCCGACACGGGCGACACGAAGGAGGTAATCGCGTCACCTGATCGTGGCGGCCCCCAGTCGTCAGCGTTCGGGGGGAATTGGAGCGCTGCTAGCGTCCCTGACCGACGGATGCTCCATCAGACCGTTTCCCGCGGTCTCTTCGGAAAGGCAGAGAATGGCCACTGCAGCAGCTGACGTCGTCGGAAGCAAGATCGAAAAGATCTTCAACGCCCTGGACACCGACCGGGACGGAAACATCGACTGGTCCGATTTCCAGCGTCTGATCGACGGGTTCACCTCCGAGTACCGGCTGAACCGGAACGACCGCCGGTCCATGGCACTCCACGCCTCCTACGCCATGTTCTGGCAGGAACTTGTCCGCCACGCCGACGTCGACGGAGACGGGCGTCTCTCCAAGGACGAGTACATCGCGGCCTCCCGGAACGCGATTCTCGACACCAGCCGGTTCGACGCCGTCAACGGCCTCACCCATGCGCAGTTCGACCTCATCGACGTCGATGGCGACCATCAGATCAGCCAGGGCGAGTTCAACAAGATGAGCACGCTCTGGGGAATTTCCGAGCCGGAAATGAAGGAGTCGTTCCAGGCCCTGGACACCGACGGCGACGGGCACATCTCGCGCTCCGAACTCATTCGGGCCTCCCGCGAGTTCTTCCTGTCCAACGACCCGTCGGCGCCCGGAAGCATGCTCTTCGGTCGCGTCTGACGCCACTCACGGATCCCCTTCCGAACGCCCGGGCCGCCGTCACGGTGGCCCGGGCGTTGCCCTGTGCGCCGGGTGAACCGCTCTCGTTCGGCCCGGTGACCAGGTCCCGGCCGCGCGCCGCCGCCGCGCGGAGGTATCTGCGCAGGCCGGCCCCGCTCAGCAGACGCAGAACTCGTTGCCCTCCGGGTCCTGCAGCACCACGCCGTAGTAGTCCATCCCCGGCTCGTCCATGACCCGGAACACCGTGGCGCCGGCCCCGGTCAGCCGGTCCACCGTGTCGGTGACCCGCTGGGTGCGGACCGCCAGCGGGACGCCCCGCCCGCCGCCGACCTTCAGATCGAGATGCAGCCGGTTCTTCACGGACTTGGCCTCCGGGACGCACTGGAACCACACCCGCGGACCGGTCCCGGCCGGATCGACGATCGACTCCGAGGTCTCCCCGGCGCCCTCCGGCAACTCCTCCTCCGGCACACCCGTGTCGAGCCAGTACTGCCGCCAGGTGGCCTGCCCGCCCGGTGGGGGCTCGGGCACGTACGCCAGGGCCTCGGTCCAGAACGCGACCATCCCTCGCGGGTCGGCGCAGTCGATCGTCAGCTGCAGCGTCATCTCCATGCGCGCAGCCTGCCAGAGGGGTCCGACAATCCCGTGGTTCACCGACACCCGGGCGCTCGTCCGCGTCAGCCGCCGCCGGGCGGGGCGCTGTCGGGACGGGCGCCGGGACGGGTGCCGGGCCGACGGGCCCGCTCACCGGAAACCGCCGCGCCGCGAGCGGACGCCCCGGGCCGGCCGGGCCCCCGAACCGCGCCCGCGACCCGCCTGCGACGGTGACATGCCCATGGTCTAGCGTGCTGACCGCTACGCGTGACAATGAAATAACTGAACGGGGACAGTACATGGCGAAGCGGACAGCGGGCCGCGTGGCTCTGATCGCCGGAGTGATGACGGTGGCCGTCCTGGCCTCCGGATGCAACGGCGCACTCTCGGCCAAGCGCGACCGGGACCGGGGTGACAAGAGCGTCTCGCAGCGCAAGCCGGCAACGGCGGCGCAGGTCACGCGTGCCGAGGCCGAGAAGGTCATGGACCGCTACGAGCGCATCAACAACGCCGCCAACAAGAAGCAGGACGCCGCCCTGCTGGCCACCATCGAGGCCGGAAACCTGCTGGAGCGCGACAAGGCGACCTACGAGCAGTTCGAGACCCTGTCGAAGAAGGACAAGGACGCCTACCGGCAGGGGTTCACCTACCACAAGCGCACCTACCTGATTCCGGCGGGTGCGAACTGGTTCGCGGTCACGGCCACGCCGACCTACTCCGAGGAGACCCAGCTCGTGGTCTTCGAGAAGAAGTCCGGCACCTGGAAGATGACGGCCTCCGTCTGGCCGAAGGAGGAACTGCCGGAGCTCGCCAAGGGGGCCGGCGGCCGCGCGGTGGCGGCCGGCCTCGGCGCGAAGAGCGGCCCGCTGGCGCCGAACGAGCTGACGAACGCCTATGAGGACGTGTTCGAGACCGGTGGCCGGAAGGACGGCAAGGTCTTCGGCCCGTCCAGCACGCTGTCCGGCACGAAGAAGATCCACCGCGACCGCGGGAAGGAGCTGGGGCCGGGGGCCCGGGTGACGTTCTTCGAGACCGAGCCCGCCCACACCGAGACCTATGCGCTGAAGACCGCGGACGGCGGGGTCCTGGCCATCGCGCCGCTCTCCCACAAGATCGAGACGCTGGTCACCCGTCCGGGCCTGGAGATCACACCGTCCGACACGGAGGCGGTCTACGACAGCCGCCGTCGGCCCGTCGTGATCACCGATCTGCACGGTCAGGGCCTGTTCCACCTCCCGGCCCGGGGCAGGCCGACCTCCCTCGACGTCACGTACGAGATCGTGGACTCGCACTGACGGATCCGGCTTGCGCGTCCGGCGTGCGCGAGCGGTTCCGCCGCCGGTCCCGGCCCCCTTCCCATGGGTGCCGGGACCGGGGCGTGCCGGACCGGGGCGTGAGCCGGGAGGTGCCGGTTCCGGTCAGCGGTAGCCGGTCACATCGGCGGGCTTGCCCGGGTCCTGGACCTCGGTGAGGTAGCGCCAGGCGTCGGGACGGCTGCCGTCGAGGTCGGTGAAGCCGTAGACCTGCGCCAACTGCCCGCTGGACAGCGACTTCCCGTTCCAGCGTGCCACCCGGGGGTCTCCGGCGAGTGCCGCCACGGCCCGGCCGACGAAGGCCGGACTCTCGGAGATGGCGAAGTGCGGCGAACGTCGCGTGCCCTCGCGCCAGTTCGTCTCGGTGACGCCGTAGGCCTCGAGCATCGCCTCGGACCGCAGCCAGCCCGGGGTGAGCGAGACGGCCGTCGCACCGTGCGGTTCCAGTTCGTGCGCCAAGGCGAACGCCATGCGATTCACCGCGGCCTTGGCGAGGTCGTAGAAGAACGAGACCCGGTAGTGGGCGGCGTTGTACTCGTCGGTCCCATCGGTCACCTCGATCACCAGGCCGCCGCGCTTCTCGATGAGCAGCGGAATCGCGAAATGGCTGGTGATGGCGTGGGTGTCCACCGCGAGCCGCAGCGTGTGCAGCCCGGTGTCCAGGGACGATTCCCAGACGGGCTTGTTCCACTCGATCTCGGCGCCCCAGATGTCGTTCACCAGCACGTCCAGCCGGCCCTGTTCGCCGCGGATCCGGTCCACCAGCGCGCGCACCTCGTCCGGCACCAGATGGTCCACCCGGACGGCGATGCCGCGCCCGCCCGCTTCGTCCACGAGGGCCGCGGTCTCCTCGATGGTCTCCGGACGGTTCATCTCCGACCGCTGTGACCCGCTGGTGCGCCCGGTGGCATAGACGGTGGCTCCCGCGGCGCCCAACTGCACCGCGATTCCGCGCCCCGCACCCCGGCTGGCTCCGGCGACCAGGGCAACCTTGCCCTCCGCCGACGCCCCGATGCCTGCCGGTGAGCTCTTCATGCGGCCGAACCTAGCACGATGAGGACATTCCACCGCTGATCCGGAACGACGGACACCCGTCGCACGCGGTGCTCGGCCCCGGCCGCTGCCGCGCCGATCGGGCGAGGGTACCCAACGCTCCACGGACCGGACCCGCAGCTGTCGCCGACGCCCAGTCACCCGCCGCTCAGCGGTTGAACGCCGGGATTCCGAAGCGCTGCACGGTCTTGTTCCCTCCGTTGCCCTTGGCGTCAGTGCTGTTCACCGAGTAGACGAGTGTGCGGGACAAGTCGCAGGTGGCGGCGATGACGGTGTGGTAGCCGGGGCGGGAGCCGGTCTTGGCCCACACCACCCTGCCGTTCACCTCGAGACGCTCCAGGCCCGCGCTCCGGCTGGCGCCGGGGATGTCCGGGACGGTGAACATCAACCGCAACTGCGGTTGCGGCACCACCTTCCCGCGGAACAGCGCGACGAGGAATCGCTCCAGGTCCCGCGTCGTGGAGATCATGTCACCGGCCGCCCAGCGGTCCGACATGTTCCACTCGGTGACATCGACCAGCTTTCCGCCCATCAGCTGGTACCCACGGTTGTGCGGGCCGTGGATCCGGGGGTCCCCGCTCCGGGGGAAGGAAGTGTCGCGCATGCCGAGTGGCTGGAAGATCCGCACCGCGGCCTGGTGCTCGTAGGAGTCACCGGTGACCTTCTCGATCAGCATCCCGAGCACCGTGTAGTCGATGTTGTTGTACTGCTGACGCGTTCCGGGGTCGAACGCGGGCCCCTTGGCCAGGCCGGAGGCCACCACTTCCTCGGGGGTGAGCGTCTCGAACCGGTGCGGGAACTCCTGCTCCACGGTGTCGCCGAACGACGTGCCGGGCTGGATTCCGCTGGTGAAGTAGAGCAACTGGCGTACCGTCACCGGTTGGGTGAACGCGGTCGGCAGCAGCCCCGGGAGGTAGGTCTCGACCGAGGCGTTCAGGTCGACCCTGCCCTCGGCGGCGAGCTGCAGCACCAACGCCGCGGTCACCACCTTCGTCGTGGAGCCGGCCCGGAACCGCGCGTGGTCGAGGGCCCGGCTGTCGGTCCCCAGCTTCCGCACCCCGGCCGAGCCGCGCCAGCTCCCGTTGCCGCCCACCCGTATCAGAGCCGCGGTCGCGTCCTGGTCCGGCAGCCCGGCGAGTGCTGCCCGCAGAGCGGCCGCGTCGGGCCCTCGGCCGGTCGGGGCTGCCGGGTGATCCGCGGCGGCGGGGCAGTCCGCGACGGCCGGGGAGTCCGCGACGGCCGGGGCGGCCAACGCGCCTCCGGCGAGGCCGAGGACGAGTGCTGAGGCGAGGGCGGCACGGATGCGTCTGTGCATCGATTGCTCCTGATCCAGGCGGAGTTGAGTACGAATGCGCTCCATTCTGGTCAGGACCGGAGGGGTGGTGATCCTCCGGAGGGAGGGGCCCTTCCCTGATCACTTCTCGGGGTACGAGAGCCCGCGGAGCGGTGGTGATGGGGGGCATCCCCTGAGGGTCCCGCGCCGGGGGGCATCGTGGGCGGCCCCGCGGGCCCTGCCCGGCCGCTGGTCAGCGCCGGGCGGGGCCCGCGGGCGCGACCCCTCGGGCTACCTCGGGCTACGCGTCCGGAGAGGAGGGCCTTCGGCCCCCACCGGTGCCCCGCCGTGCTTCGAGCGCCGCGATCGCCGCACGGATCTCACGGAGGGACACGGTTTCCTGGTCCCTCCGGGTCCGCTGACGGTGCGAAGCGCCCAGGCTCCAGGACGGCGAGTCGAGCGTCGCCCGCGGTGTGCGCCGGGGCAGGGGATGGTGGGCCACAGCAGTCTCCGTTTCCCCCAGATGAGTGCGGCCGTGCCGGTGCCGCAAACACTGGATGAGGTTCTATGTCAGGTAAGACCGATCTATCGGTTGTTCGGTTCCCGTACACCCAGAAGTGCGGCAAACAGCCACCCATGGGGCATGCGCCGCCGAACGGCCGGGCGGCGCGGGGCTCTCCCCGCTGCCGCGACGCCCTGGACCGGGACCGTCCGGTACGTCATGGCCTCCCCGACCTCCCCGTTCTCCTGACTGTCCGGCCGCCCCGGCACTCCCGGGTCCCGTACCGCCTACCCCGTGGATGCCCGCACCCTGCACATCTGTCCCGCAGCCGCCACGCCGCCGTTCCCCGGCCGGGAGACGGCGGCGTGGAGTGCCCGTGGTGGCCGACGACGGATCACTCCGCTCGGGGTGCCGCCGGTGCCTCCGCCACGCCCTCGGCTTCCTTCGCATCCGCTTCCTCGGCGTCCTCCGCTTCGTCCGCCGGGCGTTCGATCGGGCGGATGCCGCGCACCCACGAGGGGTGGATGAAGGGAAGGCAGGCCTGAACGCCGCACTGCGCCTCCTCGTGGAGGTCGTCCGGGCCGACCGACCAGTCCATGACCGGCGACGCGGCACCGGTCAGGACGGCTTCGAGCAGGTCGTTCCAGGAGCTGTACGAGCTCAGCAGCACCAGCTCGTCGGGGACGTCGAGGTCCAGGACGACCACCCCCTGCTCCCACTCGTGGAGGCTGAGCAGCAGTTCGACGGTGACGGCCACGCGCTCGTCCCGCGTGTCCGGTCCGGCCCAGGCCCACATCGGTGGCCTCCCGGCACAGTCGATGCCCCGCTGCCGCATTTCGGCCACCATCAGCTCGTAGGCCGACCGCCAGGTGGGACTCACCCGTTGCCAGTCCCCCGCGAGGCGTCCCGCCTCCGCCAGGGCCGGGACGGCGTGGTGGTGCTGCACTGTCCACAATCGCATGGGCCGATGGTGCCACCCCCGCTGGATGGTGCCACCCCCGCCGGAGCCCCGCCGAGAGGCGACGGGGCCCGGGGGCGGGGTGAACGCCGGGCCCGCCGTGGACGGCTGCGGTATGGTTGGCGCGCCAGCAGGTGAACGATCGAGGAGGTGAGTCCCATTACCGCTGCGGTAGTCCGGGTGCTCTCACCCACCGGTCGTACGGTCCCCGAGCAGTAGGAGACCGCGAGAGCGCCCTTCGGTGTCCCGGGAGGCTCTCATGTCGACATCACTGTCACTTCTTCTTTCCCCCTCGTCCGTCGTGACCAGACTTCGCGCCGGCGGCTGCGTCTTCGCCGAGGACGAGGCGCAGTTGCTGCTGTCCGCGGCGCACACACCCGACGAGCTCTCGTCCATGGTCGAACGGCGGGTCGCCGGGCTGCCCCTGGAACACATCGTCGGCTGGGCGGAGTTCCGCGGACGCCGGATCGCCCTGGAACCCGGGGTGTTCGTGCCGCGCCGCCGCACCGAGTTCCTGGTCCGGCAGGCCCTCGGCCTCGCCGGGCCCCGCGCCGTCGTCGTCGATCTGTGCTGCGGTTCGGGCGCCCTGGGGGTGTCGCTGGCGGCCGCCCTGAGCGGGGCCGAACTGCACGCCGCCGACATCGACCCCGCCGCCGTACGGTGCGCCCGCCGCAATCTGCGGACGGTCGGTGGCCGGGTATATCAGGGAGACCTCTTCGCGCCGCTGCCCGCCGCCCTGCGCGGGCGGACCGACCTGCTGCTCGCCAATGTGCCGTACGTCCCCACGGAGGAGATCGAACTGCTCCCCACCGAGGCCCGCGTTCATGAGGCCCGGGTGGCGCTCGACGGCGGGGCGGACGGTCTGGACGTCCTGCGCCGGGTCACCGCCGAGGCGTCGCACTGGCTGGCGCCCGGCGGCCATCTGCTGTTCGAGACCAGCGAACGCCAGGCACCGCGCGCCGTGGAGACGGTGGTCCGGGGCGGCCTGATGGCCCGGACCACCGTGTGCGGGGAACTGGACGCCACGGTCGTCACCGGCACGAAACCCGCTGAGGGGGCCGGGGCGGCCGACTGAGGCCGGAGGCTGCGCTGTCGCAGTGCGGCGGGACGGATCCGCCGTTGCGCGCTCCCTCGCGGCTACGGATCCGCCGCCGCGGCGGCACATGGGCGGTGGGGACAAATGCGTGGACGCGGCGTGCCGGTCCGCATAGGCTCGGCCCGTGTCCAGTCCCGAGGCGTCAAGACCCTTGCCACCGGCCGTCCGGTGGCTTCTTGCGCTGTCGCGGTGACGCCGCGCGGCCCTCCGCGGGCCGCGGGTACGGCACCGGCGAACGACGACACCAGCGAACCCTGCCACCGGATCGGCCCCTACGGGCTGTTCGAGACCTGAGCCGTGCGTACCTCCCCGACGCGGCCAGGTTCTTCGTGCGGTGGTCGCCCGTCCCGCATCGGCCGCGGAATCCCGGCCCGGGTGCGGAACGCCTGCGACCGGCCGCCGCCTTCCCGAATCCACGATCCGGTTGCGGAGTTCTGCTGTGCCCTTTGCTCTCCATGTCCTTGCGTTGGCGGTCTTCGCCCAGGGGACATCCGAGTTCATGCTGTCCGGGCTGGTGCCCGAGATCGCTCACGACCTGCATGTTTCCATTCCGGCCGCGGGCCGGCTGACCTCGGCCTTCGCTCTGGGAATGATCATCGGCGCGCCGCTGATGGCGGTGGCCGCCGCGCGCGCGTCCCGCCGCCGTTCCCTGCTGGGCTTCCTCGTCACCTTCCTGCTCGTCCATGTCGTCGGCGCCCTCACCACCAGCTATGCGGTGCTGCTGGTGACCCGGTTCGTCGGCGCGCTCGCGAACGCCGGATTCCTGGCCGTGGCCATGGCGGCGGCCACGAGCATGACCGCCCCGAACGCCAAGGGCCGGGCCGCCTCCGTCCTGCTCGGCGGCGTCACCCTCGCGTGTGTCGTGGGCGTCCCCGCAGGCGCCCTGCTGGGCCAACTGTGGGGGTGGCGCTCGGCGTTCTGGGCGGTCGCCCTGGTCTCCGCGCCGGCCGTCGTCGCGATCGTCCGTGCGGTGCCCGCCGGCCCGGCCGGCCCCGGTGGACCCGGTGCGGCCGGGGAGTTCCGTGCGCTGCGCAGTCCGCGGCTGGTGGTGACGCTCCTACTGGGCGCCCTGGTCAACGGCGCGACCTTCTGCGCCTTCACCTTCCTCGCACCCCTGCTGACCGGCGTCACCGGCTGGGGAACCGAGTGGATCCCGGCCCTGTTGGCGCTCTTCGGCACCGGTTCCTTCATCGGTGTCACCCTCGCCGGGCGCCTGGCCGACACCCGGCCGCTGCCGCTCCTGGTGACCGGCGGGACGGCCCTGCTCGTCGGCTGGTGCGCCTTCGCCGTCCTGGCCGGGAGCCCGGTGGCGGCGACCGTGTTCGTCCCGGTGCAGGCGATCCTGTCGTTCGCGGTCGGATCCACGCTGATCTCGCAGGCGCTCTACGCGGCGCCCGGCGCGCCCACCCTGGCCGGGGGCTTTGCCACCGCCGCGTTCAACGTCGGCGCCGCGATCGGGCCGTGGGCCGGGGGAGCCGCCATCGCGGCGGGCTTCGGCTACCGGTCGGCACTCTGGGTCAGTGCGCTGCTGGTGGCCCTCGCCCTTGCCGTGGCGGCCATGGCCGGGGTGGTGCGGCGCGGCACGGCGGAGGGCCGGGACACCTCGTCCGTGGGGACCACGTGATCGCAACGGATTGTTCGTTCCCGCCCTTGTGGGGCTGACGTCTCGTTGCGTATCGCGGGACCGTACGGAGCCGCCGCGCTCGGCGGCGTTGCGGCGGTCGCCCTCGGTGCCCTTCACCACGCGCGCGACGGCCGCGCCTCGCCCCGGTGATCCGTCACCGGGGCGACGGGCCCGTCAGGGCTCGTCCTCCAGGTCCTCGAGCGTGCGGCCGGTGCGGACCGAGCCGGGCTGGGAGCCGACCGGATCGCGGCGGGCGTCCGCGGCCTCGTCCTTGCGCTTCACCAGTACCCAGCGTTCCTTGCCCGCCTGGTCGCCGGTGCGCGTCAGCGAGTAGCCGCCCCGCACCTTCTCGCCGTCCAGCCAGAAGGAGACATGGCCCCGTTCGACGGCGTCGATGACGGAGACCTCCCGGGCCTCCCCGTGCACCAGCGGCCGATAGGTGCCGGCGTCCCAGACGATCACCCGGCCCGCCCCGTACTCGCCGCCCGGAATGGTGCCTTCGAAGTCGAGGTAGTCGATGGGGTGGTCCTCGGTCCGCAGGGCGAGCCGCTTGTCGCGGGGGTCGGCGGAGGGACCCTTCGGTACCGCCCAGGACAGCAGTACGCCGTCCGCCTCCAGCCGGAAGTCGTAGTGCAGGGCCGTCGCCGCGTGCTTCTGGATCACGAAGCGCGGCGCGCCGTCCGGTGGGGAAGCGCCGCCGGTGGGTTCCGGCGTACGCGAGGCGTTCCGCTTGGAGCGGTACTCCTTCAGCCGGTCCCTTCGCCGTCGGTCCCGGTCGTTCTCGGCCATGGCGGCCGAGTGCCCGTGCCGTCCGGCGACAAACCGGGGGAGCGGGGAGCGCCGGAGCTCGGGACCGACCGGCGGAGCGCCGCTTCCCGCGCGCCCTAACCTGGGCGGGGCCTCCCCACCAGCGGGCGTGCTGCGTGGCACAGGTGCGGGGCAGCCCGGCAGCCGCGCGGCCCCTGAAGCGCAGGTCGCAGCATCCGTTCCCGCCCGCTGACCGAGACCGGAGAGGACGCGCTGTACAGGTGTTCACCGAATGCTCCGGAGGGCCGGGCGAGGCTGAGAAGCTCCGGGGGGCCGAACGGTGGCTTGATCATGACGCTTGACGGCGCGGGGGCGGGGCACGGCCAGGGGGACGTCACCGGGCCGCGGGCCCCTGACGAGGCCGCGCGGGCCGGTCGTCCCGGGAGCTGTCCGGGTCCTCAGGACTGCACAGAGGTTCCGGGGAACGGGGCCGAAACTTTGTCGTATGGCAAATGTTGGGAGGGGTAGGCGCACGCCAACGAAAGACGGGGGCTACCGAGGAGGGCGTGACCGGACATGACCTTGTCTGTGCGTGCTGCCGCTGCGCAGCCGGCCGTACCCGCCGAAGCCGTGCCCCCGTCCCCGGATGCGGCCGGCCCGTCGGCGGAGGATCTTCCCAGGATCGAGGACGCCGGCAAGGTGGCGCCGCACGACGCGCGCACCCTGTCGAAGACCTTCTTCGACCGGCTCGCCGTCCTGGAGGAGGGCACACCGGAATACCAGTACGTACGCAACACCCTGATCGAGCTGAACATCTCCCTGGTGAAGTTCGCCGTCCACCGGTTCCGCAACCGCCGGGCCGAGACCGAGGACATCATCCAGGTCGGGACCATCGGTCTGATCAAGGCGATCGACCGGTTCGACCTCTCCCGTGAAGTCGAGTTCTCCTCATTCGCCGTGCCGTACATCGTGGGTGAGATCAAGCGCTTCTTCCGGGACGCCACCTGGGCCGTTCACGTGCCCCGGCGCCTTCAGGAACTGCGGACCGACCTGACCAAGGCGTCGGAGGTCCTCGCCACCCGCCTGGACCGCGACCCCACCCCCGCGGAACTCGCCGAACACCTGGGACTGCCGGAGGAGGAAGTCCTCGAGGGCATCGTCGCCGGGAACGGCTACAACGCCGTCTCACTGGACCTCCCCGCCACCGGCAGCGACAACGTCACCGCCGCCACCAGCTATGCCGAACACCTCGGGGACCTCGACCCCTCCCTGGAGAAGGTGGAGAACCTCCAGGCCCTCAAGCCGCTGCTGGAACAGTTGGAGGACCGGGAGCGGCAGATCCTGCAGATGCGGTTCGGCCAGGAGCTGACGCAGTCCCAGATCGGCGCCGTCCTCGGCATTTCCCAGATGCATGTCTCCCGGCTGCTCAGCCGCGCCCTCCGACAGCTGCGCAGCGGACTGCTCAGCCACAGCTGAGACAGCTCCCCCTGTCTCCGTTCCCAGGGCGCCCACGCGTTCCCGGGCGACGTTCCCGAGCGGCCGGTACCCGGGTCGGTGCGCCCCGATCACCCGTAGCGCCCGGGCGCCTCCGTACCCCAGCAGCTCCACCCGAGATGCCCTCCCCCGACGAGAGGACCGAAGAACCGTGCTGATGGCCCACCCCGCCGTACTCCAGAAGCTCGTCGAGCAGTACGAGACCCTGCACCTGCTCCGGGCGGGCGAGGGCAGCGCCGAAGTGCGCCGGCGGATGGACGACATCGCCTACACCCTGTGCGTGTCCACGGGCACCCGCGATGTGGACTCCGCCCTCGTCGCGGCGCGGCACCGGCTGCCCGGCGCGCGGGTGGAGGACGACTCCGCCCTCACCATGTGAACCCGCGCCCTTCGAACCGCGGACGAGCCGCGCGCGTCGGCCCGCCCCGTCACCGGCGGGCCGACGTGCGGGGCTCACACGCCACAGCGCCCTAGCTTGCGTCGAGCAGCGCCATGTCCGCGTCGTCGAGGGCGAGTTGCGCCGCGGCCATGTTCTCCTCCAGGTGAGCGAGGGACGACGTGCCGGGAATATGCACGACGGACGGCGACCTGGCCAGCCCCCACGCGATGGCCACCTGGTGCGTGGTCGCACCGTGCCGTTCGGCGACCGTCATGAGGCTCGCCTCGGCCAGGGTGGCCCGGCTCCCGCCGAGCGCGAAGAACGGCATGTAGGCGATACCGGCGTCGGCGCACAGGTCGACGAGTCCGGCGTCCCGCTGGTCGATCACGCCGAACTGGTTCTGCACGGCGGCGACCGGCGCGATGGCGCGTGCCTCGTCGAGTTGCGCACGGGAGACATTGCTGACTCCGAGGTGTCGTATCAGCCCTGCCTCGCGCAGCTCGGCCAGAACGGAGAAGCGGTCGCCGACCGGCACCCCGCCCACCGCATCGAGCCGACCCACGCGCAGATACACCAGATCCAGAGTGTCGATGCCGAGTTGCCGCAGATTCTCCTCCACCAGTTCCCGCAGCTGATCGGGCCGCGCCTCGCCGTACATCTCCCCGGTCGCGTCCCGCAGCGGGCCGACCTTGGTGGCGATGGTGACGTCCGACGGATAGGGGTGGAGAGCCGTGCGGAGGATGTCGTTGGCGGAGAAGTAGAACGCCGCGGTGTCGAGGTGCCGCGCGCCCAGCTCGACGGCGCGGCGCGCCACGGCCACGGCTGCTTCCCGGGGGACGGCGGGGCCGCCCCATCGGCCGGGCAGTTGCATGGCGCCGAAGCCCAGGCGCGGGATGGTGAGGGTGCCGTCCAGCGCGAAGGTGGGCGGCGCGTCGTGATGCGTGTGAGGACTCATGCGGGATCATGCGCAGGTTTCCGGCCATATCGCAAGATCACGCACGGTCGGTCGGGGCACGGTCCCGCCAGTGGGCTCGCGGAACTGCTCGGCGCGCCGCAGGCCACGGAATCGGTCGGCGTACTGCGTGACTGGTCATCAGCCAGGAGGAACAGTGCGCGATCGCACCGGGAATCCGATACGCCGGAGGATTCCTCCGCGGGAGACCCTGCGGTCAGCGGGTGGGACCGCTCCAGTAGGCGTCGTCCCACTGGGCCGCGTCGGGGCTGAACTCGACCTCGATCCGGTCGGCGGCACCGGGCGGCAGCGAGAAGGCGTACCTGCCGACGGCTTTCCTGCCGGGCAGGACGTACCCGGTGATGACCTTCTGGCGTCCGCTTCCGTCGATCACCAGCTCCGCGGAGGCACCGTCCGCGTCGTTGACCTCGGGCAGGCCGGTCTCGACCGCGACCCGCCGGGTGCCCTGGTTGACCACGGTGACCGTGACCTGAACGGCCTTGTTGCCCTTGGCGTGACCGTGGGCGAATGAGTCCGGGGCGAACGGTGTCGGCTTCGACACCGTGACTTTCAGGCCGTCGCCGAAGGTGTACGGCTCACCGAAGGAGAGGTGGCGGCCCTTCTCTACGGCCGCTGCCGACTCCCGGGCTTCCCTGGCCTCCTTCCTGACCTCCTCAGCCTCCTTCTTGACCTTCGCGCGACTGTCGTCGACGACCTGTTTGACCGTCACCACCGTGAACACCGCACTGCAGGCAGCGATCAGCAGGCCGACGATGCCCAGGGCGAGACCACTGACGGCCAGCGCGTTGTTGGTCGCAAGGTCCTTGCGCGCGTGGCGGAGTCCGATGGCGCCGAAGACCACGGCCAGCAGGGCCGGCAGCCAGGACAGCCAGAACAGGATGATGAACAGGCCGAGGACGACACCGATGAGGCCGAGGACCAGGGCGGCGGTGCCCATGCCGTTGCGGGGCTGCGGAGCCTGCGTCGGATGCGGCCAGTAGGGCCCGCCGCCGGGCCCGGCCGGCGGAGCCCACATGCCCTGGTCCTGGCTCGGCGACTGCCGACCCGTGGGCGCGGAGTCGTCGGGGGAGACGGGTATCGGCATGCAGATCCCTTTGTCCGAGTTCGCTGAACTCATACCTTACCAAGCAATGTTCGGACTTTATTACCCCTCGGGGTTGATATCGGCTCCTCGTTCCCTGGCTGGAAGTGGGCCGATTCGGGGTAAACAGGTTCGCTGTGCGGACGGCGGGACGATGTCGCACGGCCTGCGCTCCGCACCGCACCCCCGCCGGCGCCGAGGCCCCTGGTGCCGCTCCGCGGAAGTTCGTTGAGGGGTGTTGATCAGGCGGCCTTGCCGGCGGGGTCCAGCGAAACGTGCCGGCGCGGGTGAGCGGCCGGCCCCGTCTTGGTATGCCTGGCTGCCGTCGTCCGGGTGGGGCCGTCCGGGCAGACGCCCCCGGCGCCTCCCGTAGGCTCCAGGCATGTCCTACGGGGTGGATGCGCGGGAACTGTACGAAGCCCTGGCGTGGTACGAGGGGGCGGAGCCATACGAGACGATCGTCGTGCCGTGGCTTGACCGGGCGCAGGGCGGCTACCGTGCCTGGCTGGCCACGGCGGCCGAAGACGGCTCATGGTGGGCGGAGAAGGAAACGGAGCCCGACGGCCGGGAACTCGTGTGGGAGCTCTACGCCCTGCATCGGGTCAGCGACCGGCTGCTGCTCACCTTCCAGCCTCCCTCCGACGAGCCCGGCTCATCGGACCCGCGGCCCTTGCTCTCGGAGCGCGAGTACCTCGACGCGTTCACCTCGCTCGGCATGGTGCCGTTCGAGGACGGCGACGCATTCGACCCGTTCCTCCACGAGATCGTCGAGGTCGAACAGGCCGATGACCCGCACGCGCCGATCGAGATCACCGAGGTCCTCCGGCCCGGCCTGATGCTGGGCCGGCTGCTGTTCCATCGGGCCGGCGTGCGGATCCGCGCCGGCGTCGAGCACGCGCAGCGTGGCGTCGCGGACCGCTCGCCGCTGTACTGGACCTTCCGGCGCCGCCACCGGCCGACGGTCGACCCGTCCCAGGGCTGGGGCGGCAATTCCCAGTGGCGCACCGACTTCCGCCTCGACTACCGGACCCCGGCCGGCGATCGGCTCAACGTGGCGGGCGATCGCCCGATCGACGGCAGTGCCGACCTGCACCCCGACCACCCGAGGAATCTCAGCTCCGAGGAGAGGCTCCTGACGCCCGGCGGCCGGCGCGAGCTGTTGCGCCACCGCTGCCTCCTGCGGGCGCCCGAGGCCGTCGATGCCCTGGCCGGATCGCCCGGCTGGGAGCGGGATCTGATGCCCTTCGACTGGCGGCTTCCGGACTCCGAGGCCTGACTCCGGGGCGGGCGGTATTTCGAGGGACGGGGAGGGCCGGACCGGCCTGCGCCGCCCGTCCCATGGCATCGAGGAGACCTTCCGCGGAACTCTGGCTCCGCAGGAGTCCGTTGATGTCGTCACGGGGTGCATGCAGGTCCCGAGCGGCAGAGGCGTAACCTGCAGGAGGCGAGTCAGGTACTGCTGATGCGTCGTAGCCGTCCGTGAACAACCCGGGCTGCTCCCGCACTTTGAGGTGTCAGCTGCCCCAGGAATGACCAGGAGTTGACCAGTGATCACTCTGACCGCGGTGGGAGGGGTGGCCCTGGTCGAGTTGGGCATGGCCCTGACTCCGGGACCGAACATGGTCCACCTCGCCTCACGCGCGATCACCCAAGGCCGCAGGGCGGGCCTGGTCAGCCTCAGCGGGACCGCCGTCGGGTTCCTGTGCTACCTGCTGGCCGCGGCTGCAGGCCTGTCCGCGTTGTTCGCCGCCGTGCCGGTGGCGTTCACGGTGGTCAAGTTCGCCGGGGCGGCCTACCTGGCCTACCTCGCCTGGGGCATGCTCAAGCCCGGCGGTCGCTCGCCGTTCACCCCGGAGCAGAACCTGCCCCCGGTCTCCGACGCTCGCCTGTTCTCCATGGGGCTGCTGACCAACCTGCTCAACCCCAAGATCGCCCTGATGTACGCCGCGTTGCTGCCCCAGTTCCTGGCCCCGCAGGCAGGCCCAGCCTGGGCACAACTGCTCCAGCTTGGCGGTGTGCAGATCGTCGTGGCGGTCACCGTGAACGCACTGATCATGCTGGGCGCAGCACGGGTCTCGGGGTTTCTGGTCGCCCGGCCCCGGGTCATGGCCGCCCAGCGGTTCACGGCAGGCGGCCTGCTCGGCGCTTTCGCGCTGCGCACCGCCGTGTCCCGTACCCCCGTCTCCGCCTGACCTGACCCTGACCGTGACCTGAGCGCCCGATCAGTCGAGCTGCCCTTCACGATGGTGCGGTCAACTGGTGTATCTGTGGTCGTTGAGCCACCGTCCCGCAGGAGCAGGGCGGTGGCAGGGGCGCACGGCCGGGACGCCGGACGCCCGCCTGGTCAGCCCTGCGGATCCTGCGGCTTGACCTCGACCTCGCGCAGGCTGTCGTCCTGGTGCTGGGTGCGGGCCTCGGTGCGGTGCCCGCGGGCGATGTAGTCCCGCACGACCGCCTCGACGGCGTCCTGGGGCGAGCCCACTCCGGCCAGGACCATGACCTCCACCACCAGTTCGGCGTCGAGGCTGATGTTGACCTCGGCCATGGGAACGCCCCCTTCGTCGGACGGCCGGACCCGCGCGCCGTCCTGGGCCGGCCGTGACCGTTGACCGTGACCGTGACCGTGTGGTGGCGCCGGGTGGCTCCACCGTACTCACGAGGCGCGGGCCGCTGCGGGTGATTCGCCATTCCGGGCGGATGCTGCGGAGCACCGGCCTCGGTCCGTCCGCCCTTCCGGCGGCCGGGGGCGTGGCCCCGGGCGAGGAGGGGAGCCGGTCTTCGTCTCCTGCGTGAAGACCAACTCGGCCGTGCGTCAGTGGGAATGACGCCTCATCACATCACGCCGGGAGATCGCCCGGGACTCCGCTGATCCGGACCAGGCCTTGCCTGCCTCCATCGGAGACCTTCACGTACAGCGTGTACGACAAGCCGCGCTCCCCGGCGAATTCGCGCGTCCAGAGCAGGACGTCCTCGACCGGGGAGTCGGAGATCTCGAAGTCATCGGACTGGTTGTTCACGGTGTCCAGGAACGAGACGCGGTACACCGCGTGGTCCTGCTCCCAGGAGGAGTCCCTGGGATCCACTGGCCGAATCTGCATGCGTCCACCGTACGGGCCGGGGACATGCGATCACCGTAAAGATCTTCAGGGCCCGGACCGGGGAGGGCGCCACCCGCGGCGCAGCCCCGGCGCCACCCCGGCGTGTCGGCCGCCGGGGTGGCGCGGGGGCGCGGAGAGCCTCGCTCACCGGCGCATGGGCTCCCCGCCCCGAGCGGGACCGGCCCCGTTGCGGCCGGTCCGATCCCTGCCCCGAGGGGCTTGCCGGCCGGACCGCGGTCCGGCCGGCAAGCGGCCCGGTCGTCCAGGTCAGAAGCGTTCCCGCGGCGCGACGCACAGTGCCCAGATGACGAAGCCGTACACCGCGATCAGCACGATCGACCAGAGCGGGTAGTACGGCAGGGACAGGAAGCACGTCAGGAGCAGCAGTCCGGCCAGCAGGACGCCGACGGCCCGCGCCCAGAGCGCGTCCCGGAACAGGGCGAGGCCCGCGAGCAGGGCCAGGGCTCCCAGCACGAGATGGATCCATCCCCAGCTGGACACGTCGAAGGCGAAGACGTAGTTCGGCGTGTTGACGAAGATGTCGTCCTCGGCGATGGCCATGATGCCGCGGAAGATGTTGAGGATGCCGCCAATGACCAGCATGACCGCGGCGAAGACCACCAGCCCGCTGGCCAGTGCGTCGGTACCTTCGGTGGGGTGGTCACTGCCCGCGTCGGGGCGCTCACGTGTCTGTGTCATGGGATTCCCTCGCTTCGGCTGGGATTTCAGCTTCCGACGGCGGTGCGGTGGTGTCCTCACCCGGACCGGGTGAAATCCCGTCGCGCCCCGGTGCGCCGGTGCCCCGGGCACCCGGGGCACGTACGGGCCCGGCCCCGCAGCGCGCAGCCTCCTGGGACCGGCCCGGTGACCTGGGGCTATGCCGTATTCGGCACAGCTGTGCGACCGGCCCGGAGCGCCGGTGCCGGCCCGGTCACGTGGCCTCACCCGGTGCGGGTGATGCGGGCCGTCCGAGGGGCGGGGGAAGCTGCCGGGAACGGCACCGGGAAGCGCGGCTGCCGGGCGGGCGCTGTCCCGGTACCCCGCATCCCCGTCTCCCCGCATCGACCCGAGGGGGTCCCGTGGCTGAGGACCAGGACTACGACGTCATCATCATCGGCACCGGTGCGGGAGGCGGCACCCTGGCCCACCGGCTGGCGGGGTCCGGCAAGCGGATCCTGCTGCTGGAGCGGGGCGGGTACCTGCCCCGGGAGCGGGACAACTGGGAATCGAAGGCCGTCTTCGTCGCCGGGAAGTACCGGGCCCCGGAGTTCTGGCTCGACAAGCACGGCCATGAATTCCCGCCGGAGGTCAACTACTACGTCGGGGGCAACACCAAGTTCTACGGCGCCGCCCTGTTCCGGCTGCGTCCGGAGGACTTCGGCGAGATCCGGCACCAGGACGGCATCTCGCCGGCCTGGCCGCTCCGGTACGAGGAATTCGAGCCGTACTACACCCGGGCCGAACACCTCTACCGGGTGCACGGGCGGCACGGAGAGGACCCCACCGAGGGGCCGGCGAGCGCGCAGTACGCCCACCCGCCCGTCCGGCACGAACCACGCATCCAGCAGCTCAGCGACGACCTGGAGAAGCGCGGCCTGCACCCGTTCCACCTGCCGATCGGCGTCGACCTCACCCAGGACGAGCAGGGCGAGGCGACCCGGTCCAGCGTGTGCATCCGCTGCGACCGGGTCGACGGCTTCCCCTGCCTGGTCGGCGGCAAGTCCGACGCGCAGGTGGTCTGTGTCGACCCGGCTCTGGAACACGCCAACGTCCGCCTGATCACCCACGCCCACGTCCAGCGCCTGGAGACCGACGACTCCGGACGCCGCGTCACCGGGGTCGTCGCCCGGGTTGCGGAGGAGGACACCGTCGTCTTCCGGGCGGACATCGTCGTCGTGGCGTGCGGAGCGGTGAACTCGGCGCTCCTGCTGCTGCGTTCGGCGAACGACCGGCACCCCCGCGGCCTCGCCAACAGCTCGGACGTGGTGGGACGGCACTACATGCGGCACAACAACCTGGCCCTGATGGCCGTGTCGAAGGAACCCAACGACACCCGCTTCCAGAAGACCCTCGCCGTCAACGACTGGTACCTGGGCTCGGAGGACTGGGACTACCCGCTGGGCGGCATCCAGATGCTGGGCAAGTCCGACGCCGAACAGATCCACGCCGAGGCCCCGCGATGGGCGGGGTCCCTCGCGCCGGACATGCCGTTCGAGGTACTCGCCCACCACGCGGTCGACTTCTGGCTCTGCGCCGAGGACCTTCCGCTGCCGGAGAGCCGGGTGACGCTCGACGGCGACGGCCGGGTCCACCTGGCGCTGGACGAGGGGAACAACGTCGTCGCCCTCGAGCGGCTGCGGCGCAAACTGCAGAAGATGCTCGGACACCTCGGCATGCACGAGCACCATCTGCTGTCGCACAGCATCTACCTGCACAAGGGCATGCCGATCGGCGCCACCGCGCACCAGGCCGGGACGGTGCGGTTCGGCACCGACCCCCGTACCTCTGCGCTCGACACGGACTGCAAGGCCCACGACCTCGACAACCTCTACGTCGTGGACACCAGCTTCTTCCCGAGCATCGGAGCGGTGAACCCGTCCCTCACCGCGATGGCCAACGCCCTGCGCGTCGGTGACCACATCGCCGAACGTCTGCGGTGACGGGCCGACGGGGCGACGGGCCGACGGGGCGTCACCAAGGCGAACGATGCCCGTACACCGCACCGGGCACCGTTCGCCTTGGGCCATTGGCTTGACGTCTCTCGTCCCGGCGGGCGAATGACGCGGGGTGATCCACGCCGCGCGTCCCCGGTGGTGTTCTCTTCGACCGTGGAGACCCGGGACCTTCCCGTCCACCGGTGAGGAGACGGCAGTGAGCACCAGCACCCGCGAGGACCGCAAGGACTTCTCCGTACCGCTGCTCCGCGGTCAGAAAGCACTGGTCACCGGGGCCAATTCCGGGATCGGCAAGGCGACCGCGATCGCACTCGGCCGGGCCGGCGCGGATGTCGTCGTCAACTACGTGGCCGACCGGCCCGCCGCCGAGAGCGTGGTGAAGGAGATCCAGGGGTTCGGCGTACGGTCCTACGCGCACGAGGCGGATGTGTCGCAGGAGGACCAGGTCGTCGGCATGGTCTCCCGGATGGTCGACGAGCTCGGCACCATCGACATCCTCGTCGCCAACGCCGGACTCCAGCGCGACGCCTCGCTCACGGACATGTCCCTCGACTCCTGGCACAAGGTCATCGAGGTCAATCTGACGGGGCAGTTCCTGTGCGCCCGGGAAGCGGTCAAGGAATTCCTGCGCCGCGGTGTCGTCCCCAAGGTCTCCCGCTCCGCAGGCAAGATCATCTGCATGAGCTCGGTCCACCAGATCATCCCGTGGGCCGGCCATGTGAACTACGCGTCGTCCAAGGGCGGCGTGCAGATGCTCATGGCGACCATGGCGCAGGAACTCGCCCCGCAGAAGATCCGGGTGAACGCCATCGGCCCCGGCGCCATCAAGACACCGATCAACCGCGACGCCTGGGAGACGCAGCAGGCCGAGGCCGACCTCATGACGCTCATCCCGTACGGCCGGATCGGCGTCCCGGAGGATGTCGCCGACGCCGCCGTCGTTCTCGCCTCCGACCTGCTGGACTACGTCATCGGCACCACCCTCTACGTCGACGGCGGCATGACGCTCTTCCCCGGATTCGCCACGGGCGGCTGACGGCATCTCAGCCGCGGCCGTCACCTCATCGGACGGCCCGCGCGGGCACCGGCGCCGCGGCGGACGCAGACCCGGCCGGGACGGACAAGGGAGAACAGCGTGCAGGACCATGTGTCGCCGCGGCGGGTGGTGATCGTCGGCGGCGGATTCGCCGGTCTGTTCGCCGCGCGGGAATTCCGCCACTCGCCCGTCGCGGTGACCCTGGTCGACCGCTGCGCCCACCACCTGTTCCAGCCCCTGCTCTACCAGTGCGCCACCGGCATCCTCTCCGAAGGGCAGATCGCCCGGCCCCTGCGGTCGGTACTCCGTCGGCACCCCAACGTCCGCTGTGTCCTGGCCGAGGCCACCGGCCTGGACGCCGCGGACCGTGTGCTGTACGCCGACCGGCCCGACGGGACACGGCTGGAGCTCCCCTACGACGACCTGATCGTGGCGGCCGGGGTACGGCAGTCCTACTTCGGCCACGACGAGTTCGCCGCGCACGCGCCCGGCATGAAGACCCTCGACGACGCCCTGGCGATCCGCCGCCGGATCTACCGGGCGTTCGAGCTGGCGGAAGCCGCCACGGACCCGGAGGAGCGGGACCGCTGGCTGACGTTCGCCCTGGTCGGAGCAGGCCCCACCGGGGTGGAGCTGGCGGGGCAGATCCGCGAGATCGCCACCCGCACCCTCGACCGGGAGTTCTCCGCGATCGACTCCGGCCGGGCCCGGGTGCTGCTCTTCGAGGGCGGGGACGCGGCACTCGGCTCGTTCGGACCGGAACTCGCCCGGCGCACCGAACGCACCCTGGCCCGGCTCGGCGTCGACCTGCACCTCGGCACCCTGGTCACCCGGGTCGACGACCGGGGCCTGACCGTCCGCTCCCGGGACGGCGCGACCACCGACATCCCGGCCGGAACCGTGCTGTGGACCGCGGGCGTCCAGGCCCCGCCGCTGGCCGACGCGCTGGCCCGGGCGACCGGAGCCGAGCAGGACCGGGCCGGACGCATCGTCGTCGACCCCTACCTCACCGTCCCCGGGCACCCCGAGATCCGGGTCGCAGGCGACCTGATGAGCCTGAACGGACTGCCCGGCCTCGCCGAGGTCGCCATGCAGGCCGGGCTGTACGCGGCCCGGCAGATCCGGCACAGCGTCGAGCACCGCACCGCGGCACCCCGCCCCTTCACCTACCACGACCTGGGCAGCGCCGCCTACATCAGCCGCGGCCGGGCCGTCGTCAAACGGGGCCGGCTGGAGGTCTCCGGCGTGCTCGCCTGGCTGATCTGGCTGTTCATCCACATCGCCTTCCTGACCGGGTTCCGCAGCCGGCTCGGCGCCCTCCCCACCTGGCTGATCGTCTTCCTCACCGGGAACCGCCGGGAACGCGCCTTCACCTCCGGGGCCCTCGCACCGCACCGGGCCGGGCGGCCCACATGAACCTCGCCTCGGGACTGCAGCTCGCCTCGGAACTGCACCGTGCTGCGGAACTGCACGTCGCTTCGGGACTGCACCTCGCCCCCGGGCACATCACGGGCACCGCCCCCGCCCAACTGCTGCCCGCCCGGGAGCTCATGGCCTTCACCCTCGCCTCCCACATCCTCCTCGTGCCGTTCGGCGTCGCCCTGCCGTTCCTCACCCTGCTGATGCACTACCGCGCCCTGCGCAAGGACGACGCCGTCGCCCTCCTCCTCGCCCGGCGCTGGTCCGCGATCATGGCTGTCCAGTTCGCCGTGGGCATCGTCACCGGCACCGTGCTGTCCTTCGAGCTCGGCCTGCTGTGGCCGGGGATGATGGGCCGCTGGGGAGACGTCTTCGGCATCGGATTCGGCGTGGAGGCCTGGGCGTTCTTCCTCGAGGCCGTCCTGATCGCCATCTACCTGTACGGCTGGAGCCGGCTGAAGCCGTGGACCCACTTCTGGCTCGGACTGCCGCTCCCTGCCGCCGCCCTGATGGGCGCCTTCGGCATCCTCGCCGCCAACTCCTGGATGAACACCCCGCGGGGATTCCGCCTCGACAGCTCGGGCAGCCCCGTCGACGTCGACCTGCGGCGCGCCGTGTTCACCCCCATGTTCGGCCCGCAGTACTGGCACTTCGTGATCGCGATGGTCCTCACCGCCGGATACGTCGTCGCCGGGGTCTACGCGGTCGGCTGGCTGCGCGGCCGCCGGGACCGCTACCACCGGCTCGGGTTCACCCTGCCCTTCACGGTGGCCGCCGTACTGAGCCCGGTGCAGTTCGTGGTCGGCGACTCCATCGCCCGCAGCGTCTACCAGAAGCAGCCGGTGAAGTTCGCCGCCACCGAACTGGTCTGGCGGACCGACACCCACGTACCGGAGTACCTCTTCGGCCGGATGCACCCCGACGGGTCCGTGACCGGCGGCATCAAGATCCCCCAGCTCGACTCGATCCTCGCCGGCTTCAGCCCGGACACGAAGGTCACCGGGCTGACCTCCGTTCCCGCCGACGCCCGGCCGACCGCCCGGCAGGCCACCATCGCCCACTGGGCGTTCGACACCATGGTCGTCCTCGGCTCCCTGCTGGCGCTGCTGGCCCTCTGGTACGCCTGGAGCTGGTGGCGGCGGCGGGACCTCCCCGCCTCGCGCTGGTTCTTCCGGTGCGCCGCCTGCGCCGGGGTGGCCTGCCTGGTCACCGTGGAGTGCGGCTGGATCACCACCGAGGTCGGGCGCCAGCCGTGGATCGTGTACCAGGTCATGCGGGTGTCCGAGGCGGTGACCACCACCCGCGCCGCGGCCCTGTGGGCGATGCTCGGCGTGGTGGTCGTCGTCTATGTGTTCATCTTCGGCGCGTTCCTCGCCGTCGTCCTGAACATGCGCACCCGGTGGCGGATGGCCGACGACGGCCTGGCCGGGCCCGGACCGCGCGGCGACAGCCCGGAGGACCACACGCCGTACGGGCCCGCCCCGGAACCGGCCGCGGCCCGCGCCGGCCCGTCCGGCGGCACCCCTCCCGGACACACGCCTTCCGACCGGCCCCCGGGTGGAACCCCATGATCGAGGCCGTCATCGCCTGGATTCTCCTCCTGGCCGTCGCCGCCTACGCCTGCGGCGGCGGCACCGACTACGGCGCCGGCTTCTGGGATCTGGTGGCCGGCGGAGCGGACCGCGGCAGCGCACCCCGCCGGCTGATCGACCACGCCATGGCGCCGGTGTGGGAAGTGAACAACGTCTGGCTGATCTTCGTCCTCGTCCTCATGTGGACCGGCTTCCCCGAGCTGTTCCGCATCGTGTTCTCCGCGATGTGGCTGCCGCTCGCGCTCGCCGTCGTCGGACTCGTCCTGCGCGGCGCCGGGTTCGCCCTGCGGAAGCCCACCCGGCGTCTGGCGGGACGGCGGGTCTACGGGGCGGCGTTCGCCATCTCCTCCGTGCTCACGCCGTTCTTCCTCGGCGCCGCGGTGGGCGGCGTGGCCACCGGCAAGGTCGGCACCGGAACCACCGCCTCCGCAGATGCCTGGTCCAACCCCACCTCCGTCATCGCCGGACTGCTCGCCGTCGCCTCGAGCGCCTTCCTCGGCGCGGTCTTCCTCACCGGCGACGCCCGCCGGCTGGGCGAGGACGCCCTCGTCGCGTACTTCCGCCGCCGCGCCCTGCTGAGCCTGGCGGTGCTCGCCGTACTGGCCCTCGTCGGCCTGCGCGTCACCCGCGACGACGCGAGCCACGTCCACTACGGACTCACCCACGGGACCGGACTCGTGCTCGTCGCCGTCGCCGCCGGATGCGCCGTCGCCACCGCGCTGCTGCTCCTGCGGGACGCCACCACCTGGTCCCGCGTCACCGCCCTCGGCTCGGTCGCCCTGGTCGTGGCCGCATGGGGGATCGCCCAGCGGCCGTATCTGGTGCCCACCTCCCTCACCGTCGCCGAAGGCGCCGGATCCTCGGCGACGCTGCGGTGGCTGCTCGTCGTCACCCTCGTCGCCGTCGTGCTCGTCGGCCCCGCCCTGGTGTTCCTCTACTGGCTCGACACCCACGGGAAGCTCCAGCCGCTCACCGACGCGGAACTGGCGGACGAGCCCTCATGACGGCGCCCACCCCGCCGGCCCGGGAACCGCAGCCGCCCGGCCCGGACCGGCTGCGGGAGGTGCTCCGCAGCCCCGGATACCTGCGCGGCCTGGTCTTCTGTGCCCTGATCGGCGTCCCCGTGTCCCTGGCGGCCTTCTGGTTCCTGGTGGGCATCAACGAACTGGAGCACGCCCTCTGGGACGAGCTGCCGCACGCCGCCGGATGGACGGATCCGCCCTGGTGGTGGCCGCTGCCGCTCGCCCTGGTCCCCGGAACCGTCGTCGCCCTCGTCGCCACGCGCCTGCCGGGGAAGGGCGGTCACATCCCCGCGGACGGGCTCCACGCGGGAGGCGCCACCGCCGAGGCCCTGCCCGGCGTGCTGCTGGCCGCCGCGGCAAGCCTGCCGTTCGGGGCGGTCCTGGGCCCCGAGGCACCGCTGATCGCCCTGGGCGGGGGCCTGGCCCTGCTGTTCAGCAAGCTCGTCCGGGCCGAACAGAGCACGCAGGGCAGCGCACTCCTCGGCGCCGCGGGGGCCGCCTCCGCACTCTCCGCGATCTTCGGCAACGCGCTGGTGGGGGCCGTGCTCCTGATCGAGGTCAGCGGAGTCGGCGGCACACGACTGCTGCTGATCATGCTGCCCGCCCTGCTCGCCAGCGGGGTCGGCTCGCTGGTGTTCACCGGCTTCGGCCAGTGGACCGGATTCGAGACCGGCAGCCTCGACATCGGACTGCCCACCTCCGGACTTCCCGACGTGGGCGATGTCGCCTGGGGGCTGCTGCTGGCCGTGGCCGTCGGCGCCACCACCCATCTGGTCCTCGCGGGCGGACGTCGGGCGGAGCGCTTCGTCGCGGCCCGTCCCGTCCGGCACACCCTGATCTGCGCGGTCGCCGCCGCGGCCTGCTGCGCCCTGTACGCGGTGGCCACCGGCCGCTCCCCGGCGGACGCCGCCCTGTCCGGGGAGGCCGCCCTCGCGGACATGGCGTCCGATCCCACGAGCTGGGCGACCTGGGACCTGGTGGCCGTCCTGGCGTGCAAGGCCGTGGCGTACGCCCTGTGCCTGGGCAGCCTGCGCGGTGGACCGGTGTTCCCCGCACTGTTCCTGGGCGGCGCGGCCGGACTGCTGTGTTCCCCGTTGCCCGGTTTCGGCGTCGTCCCGGCCATGGCGGCCGGCATGGCGGCGTCGGTCGCCTCGGTGCTCCGGCTGCCGGTCAGCGGTCTGCTGCTGGTGGTGCTGCTCCTCGGCGGCGTGAAGATGGTGCCGGTCGCGGTACTGGCAGCGGTGGCCGCGATCGTCACCACCGAACTGCTGCCCCGGAGCCTGGGGCGCGGGCGGGCTTCGGCTGCCGGGGGCGGTGGAGGAGGCGCGGACGCCGGAGGCGCCGGTGACGGCGGTGACGGCGGGGGGCGGCCGCAACCGGCTTGAAAGGGAGGGAGGTTCGGTGCCGCGGGATGCTGTGGCTCTGCGAGAGGCCGATGACCCGGGGCAGATCGAGACCGGCGAACCCGAAGCGCTGGACGGCGGCTGCCGCCTCGCAGACCGGCCCCGTCCCCAGCGCGCGGTGTCACTCCGCCCCGAGGCCCCCGCGCATCTCGGTGCCGGATGCCGGCTCTGCACCAGTGCTCAAGCGAGCTGCTTGTAGTAGAAGCTGCAGTCGCGGAGCGTTCCGGCCGGGTCGGTCGCATAGTCGGGGACGACGCCGTACCGGCTCCAGCCGGCGGAGCCGTAGAGGCGGTCGGCGGCGCTGTCCGTCTCGGTGTCGAGGAGCAGCAAGGTCACTCCGGTGTCGGCCGCGCCTCGTTCGGCGGTGGCCAGCAGCGCCCGGCCCAGCCCCTGCCCCTGGGCGCCGGGGTGCACCATGAGTTTGACGATCTCGGCCCGGTGACGGCCGTTCGGCTTGGCCTCCACAGCGAGGCCGACCGTGCCGGTGAGGTCGCCGTCGGGCCCCTCGGCGGCCCACACCGCGAGGCTGCCGTCGGCCACGGCGGGCTGCCGGGCGGCCCACCAGGCCGCTGCCGCACTCCGGTCGAAGGGGGTGCGGAAGCCGAGCGAGGCGCCTTCCGCGACGACATCCGTGAGCAGGCCGGCCAGGCCGCTCACCGCGGCCCGGAAGTCGTGCGGCGACAGTCGGGTGATGGAGTGATGCACGGGGGTCCCTCGGCGGGTCGGTGATGCGGTGGGGCGGGGAGCAGCGGTGGCGGGAGAGCCGACGTGGCGGGGCGGCGCGGGGGCCGGCTCGCTCCGGGCAGCCGCGCTCGCGCCCGGTGCGGCGGCCCCTGACACGGCCGTCTTCGGAGGGGTGGACGAGGCGCCGCTCACGGCAGGATCACCAGCACCGCGTACCGGACCGAACCGGGGCCGGGGTTGTGGAATCGCGACTGCCCCCACAGCCGGAAGCGCAGACAGTCGCCCTCCCGCAACGCGTGCACCGCGCCCGCGGCGGTGACGTCGAGCGCGCCGTCCAGCACCCAGATGTGCTGCTCGACGCCGGGGACGGGCGGCTCGTCGTAGGAGATGTCGGCACCCGGCCTCAGCAGGCCCTCCACCACCTCGCCTCGCAGGCCGGGAAGCGGTGGGGAAACCGAACGCCGGGTGAATCCCGACTGCCGGTCCTGCCAGACCGTTTGCTGCGCGGCCCGGACCACCTGCGGGGAGTCCGACTCGACTTCGGCCAGCAGCTGCGACATCGTCCGCCCGTACACGGCGCACAGGGAGCCGAGCAGCGTTGCCGTCGGGCTGATCTCCGCCCGTTCCAACCGGGACAGCGTGGAGCGGCTGATGTCCGTGTGCCGGGCCAGCTCCTCCAGTGACCAGCCCCTGTCCGTGCGCAGCTCGGCGAGCCGGGCGGCCAGCCGGCCTTCCAGCCCTTCGGTGCCCCGGCTCGGGGACGCGGAGTCGGTTCTCATATCTGGGACGTTATCCCGAATCTGAGAAGTTCGTGGTGGATTTCGTCGAGAAGGCTCGCGGCTCAGGTATGCAGGGGGCGGCCGGTGCCCGGGCGGAGGGCGCGGAGGCCTCGCAGGAACGCGCACTCGGAAGGCCTGGCACGCACCCCGAGGCGAAGCGGAGGGCGTGGCGGTCAGACCGTCACGGTGGTGGTGACGCGCACCAGAGCGGGCGTGCGGGGCACCGAACCGAATCCGAACCGCACGGGAGGGTCCACGGGGGCGAGGGCGCCGAGATCCCGCCCGTTTAGGAGCACGGTGGCGCTGCGGAGCCGCGCGTGGTCCCGCGCGTCGTACCGCTCCCGCCGTCCGCCTCCCGCGGTGCCCCGGGTGCGCACCCCGGGCAGCAGCAGCCGGGCGGCGCCATTCACCAGTGCGGCCCAGCCGGGCAGCGCGGCAACGGGACGGGGGACCACGCGGAGGAGGACGCCCAGGGCGCTGCGCCTGCCGACGCCGAAGCGAAGGCTCAAGGAGCCCGCCTCGACCGTCCACGCGGCCCCTTCCGCCGTGACCGTCACCGGGACCACGAGCACCCGGTCGAACACGTAGGTGGTGGCGACGAAGTCCGCGATGTCCGGGGCAGGGGCGAGCAGCAGACGCTCGCCGTCCGGCTGCTCGATCATCACGTCGCTGAACGGCCCGAAGGGCGAGCTCGACCAGCGGCCCAGCACCACACGCGTACCTGATGAAGTCCCGATCCCGACGATCCAGCCGTCGAACCGCAGGTCCCTGCCGGTCACGGGGCGCCTGCCCGTCACGGGGTCCTTGCCCGTCATGGTGGCCGGGTGCCCCGAAAGACAGGATCAACCCAGGTGTGGCAGGGCTGTTCCGGCCGATGCGGGAGATGCCGAGCCGTTCGTGGGTCATGTCGCGGGCCGCATCACCGGACGCGGCTCATCGACGGGCCCCGCGGAGTTTCGGCGCCTTTCCGATGCGGCGTCGACGGAGCGGTTTCGCCGACCGCCGCCGGGAACACCTGCCCGGCCGATACATTCGGCCTCCGGCGAAGGAAAGGGATGCGGTGGGGATCAGCGACTGGCAGCGCACCACGCTCATGCAGGTGCGGGACGGGCAGGCCGGGACCGGTCACGGCTGGGTCACCGAGAAGTCCGGCATCAACAGGGAGTCCGTCGAGGCACTGCAAAGGCTCGGTCTGTGCGAGACCGCCGACTACGCGGTGCGGGAGAGGATGGAGCCGCAGCCGGTCGAGTGGGCGGCGCGGCTCACCCCCGACGGCCACGACGTGCTGCTCTTCGCCGAGGCTCGTCGCGAGGGACCGCCACCGCACCGAACCGGGAGCGAGCCGACGCCCGGGCACCGCGAAGTCCTGCTCCGCCCGGGCGAGATGACCGCGCTGCGGGTCTTCCTCCACCTCGCCGGGCATCTCCGCCTCGACCCCGCGCCCGGCCTGGCCGACGCGGTCCGCGACGCGCGCTTCCAGAACACGGAGAACCGCTGGGCGCTTCATGTGACGCACGCCCAGATGCACTCGATCGCCCGCGCTTTCCACCTCGAACGCCTGACGGGCCACGCCACCGCGTCCAATCGTTTCGCCCGCGAGTACGGCATTCGCTATCCGCCGGAGGAGTCGTAGCTCGTTCCTCGCGACCGGAGTGGCGTCTTCGTGGCTGCGCTGGTCGAGGCATCCACGTCGGCCGGAAAGGGAGTCGATTCCCCGTTCCTTGGTGAATTCCACCGGGCAATGGGAGGCCCGGCGGATGCGGAGGGTTCCGCTCGGGGAGTTCGTGTGGACGGCGCGGGTGGGCCCTGCAACGCGGGGGCCGGTGGAGGGCGGCCATCATGCGCGCTCCGAACGGAATGTGTTCCTCCCACGTACGATGCGAACTCTGCTCGGGACGGGAGGCCCCGTGCGGACCCGGCCCGGCCTTCCGTTGCGTGACGTGCGGTGACGGTCGATCCGTCCCGGAGTGCGGGTGCCTTTCTAACGGCTCCGGCCATCCGGTCCCGGCGGGGAGGCGAGGTTCACCGAGCCTTCTCCGACGCCTTCCGGACCTCGGTGTTCCGAGTTGTGGGGCAGGCGGAAAGGGCTAGGGTGAGGTCGTCGTTCATCGACCGATTCACGGGGCAGGAAAAGAATTTGAGTATTTCACGGAAAGCTGTGACCGGTTTCGTTGCGGGCGGAGTCGCGACTGCGGCCCTGTTCGCCGGAACACCCGCGCACGCGGTGAAGAAGGAGCACACCGTTGCCGATGCGTCGAACACGCGGGCCATGGTGCTGATGGCCGACACGGCGACCGACAAGGTGTATTCCGTGTCCGGGGTGTACACCACTCCGGAGCGGGGTTCCTACTACGTGCGCAAGATGGTGAAGAAGCCCGGCGAGCCCGCCAAGGCGTGGGGCGGCTGGGAAAAGGCGAAGCGTGACGCGGAACCGGACCACCTCGGATATCCGCACCGTTTCACCTGGAAGCTCGCGGCGGACGGCGTGAAGTTCCCGAACGGGACCCGCGTCTCCGTCCAGATCAAGGGCCACGGCTCCTCGCCGGCCTTCGCGATCTGATCCGGAGCACCACGCCAGGGCCGCCCGAGCCATCGGGCGGCCCTCCGTCGTGTCCGGGTGACACGGTGGTGTTCCGGCCCTTCCGGGCGAGGCCGGGAAGTGGGCGACGGTGCCGCGCCGTTGCCGGCGCCGGACGGTGCGCCGGCCGCTGTTCCCGCATCGCCGCCGGAGTGGTCACCGGGCCGACGGCGCATCGAAACGGCGCATCGAAACGGAGCATCGGCCACCGGGGGTTCTCCCCACCGGAACCCGCCTGCTCACCCCCGGGACGGCCCGGGAGCCGTCCGGTGGACCGGTCCGGTGGGGAGCGCCATGGTCGCAGGGGCCCCGGTCCGGAAGGCTCCTGAGGCATGACAGAGACCACCGGCGCGCCATCGGACGCCCGTCGGCCGGGGGCCCAGCCGTCCGGTCCGCCGCCATCGGTGACCGCACGCCACGCCGTGACCGGCCGCCACCCCACTCCTGGGCGCCGCACCGCCGCGCCCCTTTCCTGCGGCAGCCCCGGTCCCACCCGACGCCAGGTGTTCCGCGGGCTCTCGGCATCGGCCGTCGGCGTGCTGGCCGTCGGCGCCGCCGCCGGCACCGGCCACGCCGCACCGTCCCGTACGCCCCGCGACCCGAGAGCACTCGATCGCGCCGCGGTCCGCAGGGAACTCAGCACGCTGATCGCCACCCAGAACCTGCCGGGCGCCCAGGCCGTCATCACCGATGCCGCGGGCCGGGTGACCGAGATCGGGGCCGGAGCCGGTGACCTGGACACCGGCCGGCCGTTCCCGCACCGCTCGCGGCTTCGGGTGGGAAGCAACACCAAGTCCTTCATCGCCACGGTCGTGCTCCAGCTCGTGGCCGCCGGGCGGGTCGTGCTCGACGCGCCGGTGGAGCGCTACCTGCCCGGGACGCTGCACGGCAACGGCCACGACGGACGCCGCATCAGTGTCCGCCGGCTGCTTCAGCACACCAGCGGCCTCCCCGACTTCGAGCAGGTCGTGGATGTGGAGACGCCGGGCCACCGCCGGCCGGAGCAGGTCGTGGCCCGGACGCTGCTGCGGTACCCGCCGCGCTTCCCGCCCGGTGCACGCTGGGAGTACTGCAACCTCAACTACGTCCTCCTCGGCATGCTCATCGAGCGGGTCACCGGGCACTCCTACGAGCACGAGGTGGAGCGCCGGGTCATCCGGCCGCTCGGCCTGCCCCACACCTACTGGCCCCGCTGGTCCGAGCAACGGCTGCACGGCCCTCACCCGACGCCGTACCGGCCGACGGAGAGCGGCGGTCACCGCGAAGTCACCTGCGTCAATACCTCCGGGATCGGGGCGGCAGGCGCCCTCGTCTCCACCGGGCAGGACCTCACCGTCTTCTTCACGGCACTGCTGTCCGGCGCACTGCTGCCGGCGGCCCAGCTCGCGCAGCTGCGGGCGACCGTCCCGGCGGATCTCGCCCGCGGAGCCGAGTACGGCCTCGGGGTCGCCCGCTATCCGCTGGATCCGGCCGCGGGCGGCGGCTGGTTCTGGGGACACGGCGGCACCCTCCCGGGCACCCGTACCCGGGGCGGCGTCGGGGCGGACGGCCGAGCCGTGCTCGTCGCCGTCAACGAAGCCGCGACCGGTCCCGACTCCGCCCAGGCCGTGACCGACACGGTCGGCCGGATCTTCCGGCACGTACCCCGAAAGGCAGCCGTGCACCGGCGACTTCCGACGGAAGGTGGCTCCGCATGACGGCCCCGCGCACCGCACGCATCGCGGCGGTCGGCATCCTCGCCGCGGCGACCGCGTTCACCCTGTTCCCCGGCTCCGCTCCCGCGGCGCCCCGGCCCGGGAGCGCCGCCCGGCTCGCCGGACCCTCGTCGGGCACAACGCCGCCGGCCGCCATCCGGCCGGCCGCCGCCACCGGCTCCGACTCCCTGCGGCGCTTCACGGAGCAGCGCCCCGACTGGCGCACGTGCCGGCACAAGGAACTCGACGAGGCCGGTGCCCGCTGCGCCACCATCCGGGTGCCCCTGGACTACCGGAACCCGGAAGGGCGCACGATCACCGTCGGCTTCTCCCGGATCGAGGCCACCGACACCCGGCACCGCATCGGCGTGATGATGCACAACAGCGGCGGCCCCGGCGGCATCACCCTCGACATGCCGCTGTTGTCCGTCCCCGCCATGGGTCGCGAACTGGCCGCCCGCTACGACCTGGTGGGCATGGACCCGCGGGGCGTGGGCCGGAGCAGCGCCCTGCACTGCGGAACCTCCGGGCACTGGCTCCGGTCGGCGGGCTACGACAGCGCCGGCTTCCGTGCCCAGGCCCGCTACGAGGCCCGGCTCGTCGACGGCTGCCGCAAGCGATACGGGAAGAAGGTGTCGTACCTGCGGCACTTCACCACCCGGAACACCGCCCGCGACATGGATCTGCTCCGAGCGGTGCTGGGGGAGCGGCGGACGTCGTACTTCGGCATCTCCTACGGCACCTATCTCGGCGCCGCGTACGCGAACATGTTTCCCGGCCGGACGGACCGGCTGCTGCTGGACAGCGCGATCGACCCGGCCCGGTGGAACGTTTCCACGTTCCGCGACGCCGCCCCGGCGAACGAGAGGTTCCTCGACGCCTGGGCACGGTGGGCGGCGCGCCACGACGGAACCTACGGCCTGGGACGCACCGCCGCCGAGGTCCGGGCGCACGTCGAGGGCATCGCCCGCCGGGCCGCCCGGGAGCCGCTGACCGTGGGCCGCTACACCGCCGACGGCCAGGTCGTTCCCATGGTGCTGGCCGCCACGATGGCCGACGACCGGCAGTTCGCCCGCGCGGCGGAGAACATCCGGGTGCTGTACGACGCGTCCCGGGGCCGCACCGTGCGCCCCACCGAGGATCTCGCCCTGTTCCTCGGCCGGCCCACCGCCGACATGGACACCCAGAACTCGCTGCAGCTCGCCCTGCAGTGCGGGGACGCCCGGGCACCCCGCGGCCTCGCCTGGTACCGGAGGAACGTGGAGCGCAGCCGGGCGAAGGCACCCCTGTTCGGCCCGCTGTTCAACGCCGTCAACCCGTGCGCCTTCTGGCCGGGCGAGCCGCTGGAACCACCGGTGCGCACCGGCAACGCCGCACCCGGGCTGATCGTCCAGGCCACCGGCGACCCCCGCACCAGCTACGGGAACGGGCTCGGGCTGCACCGCAGGATGCCCAACTCCCGCATGGTCACCATCCGGGCCCAGGTGCACGGGGTGTACGGCATGTACCCGAACCGCTGCGTCCGCCGGACGGTCAACGACTACCTGCGGACGGGCGAGCTGCCCGCCCGGGACGCCGTCTGCGGGAAGGACCGGGGGCGAGGAGCGGGCTGACACCCGGCAGCGGCCGGGGCCTCCGCTCCCGGCGCGGGCTCCGGTCGGCTTCCCCCCCCCAAGGGCCCCGAACAGCAAGCGTCCCGTCCACCCGGCGCGAGCAGTGCCGGGTGGACGGGACGTGCGGTGAGGTCAGCGGTTCTCGTGGAGCACCATGGCCGAGCCGCCGCCGCGGCGTTCGGGCTCGGCCACCGCGGTCATCCGCCCGTCGCGCCGGAACTCCAGAGCGGCCGCCGCCCCGATCTCCGGAGCGGGAGTGAAGGCCTTCGGCGCGAGCACGAACCTGTGGCCGAGACGTTCCAGCCGCTTGCGCTCCGGCGACTTCAGGAAGGCGGGCTCGGCCTCCGTCGCCTCCTGGTTCCGCTGGGAGATGCGCGGCGCGGCGACCGCCTCCGGCAGCGACATCCCGAGGTCGAGCCGGTTGACGAGGGTCTGGAGCACCGTGGTGATGATCGTGGCACCGCCCGGCGAACCGACGGCGAGCTGCGGCTTGCCGTCCCGCAGCACGATCGTCGGCGACATGCTGCTGCGCGGACGCTTGCCCGGGCCCGGCAGGTTCGGGTCCGGGGTGCCCTTCTCGAGCGGCGCGAAGTCGAAGTCGGTGAGCTCGTTGTTGAGCAGGAACCCGCGCCCGGGCACGGTGATGCCGGAGCCGCCGGTCTGCTCGATCGTCAGCGTGTAGGACACCACGTTGCCCCAGCGGTCCGCCGTCACCAGATGGGTGGTCGACGGTCCCTCGTGCGGCTGCTTCGTGCCGGTGCCCCGGTCGCAGCCCGCGTCGGGACGGCGCGGGTCACCGGGGGTGAGCGGACTGGTCAGCGCCTTGTCCGGACGGATCAGGCAGGCCCGTTCCGCGGCGAACCTCTTGGACAGCAGTGCCCGGGTGGGCACCTTCGAGAAGGCCGGGTCGCCCACCCAGCGGTTGCGGTCGGCGAAGGAGATCCGGCTGGCCTCCAGATAGCGGTGGAGGGCCTGGGTCCGGTCGGCCTTCGACAGCCCCTTCTTCTCCAGGATGTTCAGCGCCTCACCGACCGTGGTGCCGCCGGACGAGGAGGGTGCCATGGAGTAGACGTCCAGCCCGTGGTAGCCGGTGCGGGTCGGCTTGCGGGGGACCGGCGAGTACGCGGCCAGGTCGCGCTCGGTCATCAGGCCGGGCCGGGCCTTGTGGTCGGACCCCGGGGCCATCGGCGGCTTCCGCGCGGTGCGCACCACGTCGCGTCCGATGCCGCCGTGGTAGAGCGCGTCCACGCCGTCGCGGGACAGCTCCCGGTAGGTCCGGGCGAGATCCGGGTTGCGGAAGAGGGAGCCGACCACGGGAAGCTTCCCGTTCGGCAGGAACAGCTCCTCGGTGGACCGGAAGTGGCGGAACCGCTTCTCGTTCATGGCGGTCTGGGCCCGGAACTCGTCGTTGACCACGAAACCGTCGTCCGCCAGCCGTGTGGCCGGCCGCAGCGTCTTCGACAGGGGCATCGTCCCCCAGTCGTCCAGGGCCTTCTGCCAGGTGGCCGGGGTCCCGGGAACACCCACGGACAGACCCGAGTTGACCGCCTCCTCCGACGGGAGGGGCTTGCCCGTGGCGGGGTCGAGGAAGGAGTCCTCGCGCATCTTCGCCGGGGCGGTCTCCCGGCCGTCGATGGTGCGCACCTTCCGGGTCTTCGCGTCGTAGTACACCAGGTAGCCGCCGCCTCCCGCCCCGGCGGAGTAGGGCTCGACCACACCGAGCGCGGACGCGGTCGCCACCGCCGCGTCCACGGCGTTGCCACCCTTGCGCAGCACCTCCAGCCCGGCCCGGGACGCGTACGGGTTCACGCTGGAGACCGCGCCTCCGCTGCCCCGGGCGACCGCCTTCTTGGGCGGCGGCTCCAGCCCGGTGGCGGAGGCGGCCGGCGCGCCGTCGGCGGACGAGGACGGGGCGACCACGGTGTGGACGATCAGGGGAAGTGCCAGCGCGGTCACGGACGCGGCAACGACAACGGCACGGCGGACAGCCATGGAGCCTCCGGGGACTTCGGTCGAGGGGTGCCCGAAACCTTCGCAGCGTTGGGGCGGGCCAGCAACGTCGACGCGCAAGATTTGCGCGGGATCTGAGGTTCCCGGCGGGTAACCGAGCGGCCGGCCGGTCCCGGGAGATGTCCCCGTTTTCCGGCGGGCCGGCCCGTCCGCCACAGATTCTCCAGCCGCTCTGCCGAAAAGTGTTATCGCCGTACTGCCATCCGCTCTCCTGTGGGCCGGACCGACCGGCGCAGCACCCGAGAGAGCGAGCAGCCATGCACCACGAACACGACGACGACACCCGCACCCTGGCCCCGGTCACCGGCACCGGCGGTGACCGGCGGGCGGGACGGCGCGGCCGGCGGGCCCGCGCCCGGCGCCTCCCGGGCGGCATACCGGCGGTGGCGGGAGCCCTGGTGGTCGCCGCCGCGGTGGGCGGCGGCGCTTACGCCCTGAGCGGGCCGGACGACACCGGGCGGGACGCACCGGCCGCCGCGTCCGTGCGCAACGTCCCGGCCGCCGACGCACCGTCGAGCCCCGAGGCCACCCCCACCCCCGCCCGGACCTCCGCCTCCCCGAAGCCGCGCCCCTCCGCGAAGGCCCGGACCGAGCGGTCCGCACGGCCCACCGCGACGCCCCGGAAGCCCCGCCGCACCGCCACCCCCACGCCCGCCACCGGCGGGGACACCGCCCGGCGCACGGAACGGAACACCCGCACCCCGCGCACCACCGGCGGCGCCCCGGCCACGGGCCGTGCGGCGGAGGCCGTGACCCGGATCGTCTCCCTCGCCAACGCCGAGCGGGCCCGGGCCGGCTGCTCCCCGCTGCGCGTCGACCGCCGGGTGCAGGCCGCCGCCCAGGCGCACGCCGACGACATGGCAGCCCGCAACTACTACGACCACGCGAGCCCCGAGGGAGGGCAGGCCGACGGCCGGATGCGCGCGGCCGGCTACCCGGCCGGAAAGTGGGGGGAGAACATCCACAAGGGCCCGAAGGACCCCGCGACCGCCATGCGTGACTGGATGAAGAGCCCCGCCCACCGGGACAACATCCTCGACTGCGGCTTCAAGGACTTCGGTGTGGGGGTGAACTTCAGCGGCAACGGGCCGTGGTGGGTGCAGAACTTCGGCACCAAGGGCTGACCCCGGCGGCCCCGGGGGCGTGCGCCCGGGAGGCGGGGGCCGGCTGCGGCGCCACGGCTGACCCCGGCGGCCCCGGGGGCGTGGCGCGCACTCAGGGGTCCTTGTCCTGCCCGCCCGGGGCGCGGCGCTCATAGGGCAAGGCCCCCTCAGCCCGGCTCGGCGAGCTCCTGGACCCACAGCGTCCCCCCGGGGCCCGGCACCGCGGCGACCCCGGTGTCCCGGTACCGGCAGTCGAGCATGTTCTCCTCGTGGATCGAGCCGTCCGTCCAGGAGTCCACCACCCGGGCGGGGTCCGACGGGCCCCGGTTCAGGTTCTCCGCCCAGCGCGACCAGTCGTAACCCGCCGCCGAGATCCGGGCGTCGGCGTGTTGCCCCTCGGGGCTCGCGTGGTCGTAGTAGTGGCGGGCGGCCATGTCCCGGGCGTGCGCGCGGGCGGCCGCGGAAAGGCGCGGATCGATGCGCAGCGGCGCGCAGCCGGCGTCCGCGCGCGCGGCGTTGACCAGGGAGGTCAGCCGCTGTTCCGGCCCTGGATCCGGCTCCTGCCGTGGCGCGGCGGGGGGCGTGCGGGACCGCCGGGACGGTTCGGCGGCCCTCGGGGTCCGCTTCGGCGGCGGGGACGGGGGCCGGGCGGTGGTCGTGGACGGAGTGGGGGTGGGCGCCGGGGACTCGGTGACGGGCGTGCGGGTGGACGGTGGCGCGGCCACGGACGGACGTTCCGCCGGAGCCCTTCCGGACGGCCAGAGCAGGGCCAGGAGAACCCCGCCGGCCAGCAGCCCGCCGGCCACCGCGGCGGACCGCTTCGCCCGGCCGCCCCCGGCCGCATGCGGGCCGGACGCACCGGGTCCCGGCGGCTGGACGTCCGTCGAACCGGAGCTCGGCCGCTGGGCGTCCGTCGTGGCGGAGTTCGCCGCCGGGATCTGCGGTCCCGCGAAACCCTCCGTCGGCAGGGCCGTTCCGTGGGCGACGGTCCCGGCCGGGCCGGACAGCCACGACGGGGTGCCTGCCCCGGACAGCGGAAGGACCAGGGCCAGCCCCGCGAGCAGTCCCTCGGCGGGAACGAGATCCGTCCAGTGCCCCGCGCAGCGGCGGCAGGTACGGGCATGGCGGGCGATGCGTTTGCGCCACAGCGGTGCGGGCCGGCCGTCCCAGGCCGTGGTGACGGTGGCCAGGGTGGGGCAGCGCGGAGCGGTGGCGAGGGCCCGCACCACCACCCGGGCGACCTCCAGCTGGTCCTTCATCCGTTTGACCCGGACCGCGGTGTGCTGCGGGGCGGTGTCCAGGGCGGCCGACAATTCCGCCCGCGTCAGTGTGCCCGCCGCCTCCTGCCACCACAGGGCCAGCAGATGGCGGTCGTCGGCGTCCAGCCAGCGGGTCGCCTCCGCCACTTCGCGGCGCTGCCCGGAGAGACCGAGGCGCAGGATGGTGAGATCCGTGAAGTCGCCCGTGGGGTCCGGGGCCTCCGCCGCCAGGTCGAGGGAGGTGACGGCCGTCTGCTGCCGGGCATTCCAGCGGCGGCGTATCTGGTTCATGGCGATGGCGACGAGCCAGGAGCGGAAGCCGGTGGGCTCGCGGAGCCCGCCGAGTCCGTCCAGGGCGCGGAACATGGTCTCCTGCACCACGTCGTCCACATCCGCGTGCCCGTCCAGGGCCCGGCCCACGATGTTGTAGACCAGCGGGAGACAGTCGGAGACCAGGCGCTCCCGGGCGTGCGGGTCCCCTGCCCGGGCCGCGGTCACCAGTTCCGGTAGGGGGATGTCGTGCCTGTTCTGCACTGTGCTCGTCCTCGCTCGTTCGGCCCCGTCGTACGGAGATCCGTCGGCGTCGCGCGGATGACGGAAAACCGGGAGCCGAACCGTCCGGACGCGGCGGACGGGGTCGGCCTCCCGGACGGTTCGGTGGGACGGGCGCAGGGCGGTGGGGGCGACATCGAAGCGAGTACCGTCCCGCACGGCAGTGGTGGCCGGCCGGGAGCCCGGCCGGCCACCCCGAACGCTCCGCGGCCGGCCGTAGGGCAGGGGGTGCGGTCCGCCCCCCCCGGACCGGCGGGCCGTGCAGGTGCCGGGAGCCGGGCGGTCCAGGGCAGTCGGCGGTCCGGGGGAGACCGGCGGTCCAGGGGAGTTCGGCTCAGCCGATGACGCCTTCGATCTCCACGAGCAGGTCGGAACGGCAGATGTCGACGGTGAACCAGGCGATGTCCGCCGACGGGTGGAAGGCCTCCTCGCAGGCCTGCCGGACGCGCGCCATGTGCTCCGGGTGCCGGACATAGACCTTCACCTGGGAGAGGTCAGTGAGTTCGTACCCCTGGGAGACGCCGTGCTGCGCGAGGTTGGATCCGCTGATCAGACGCTCGATGTTCTCCAGCGCCACCTGGCACTGCTTGTCGACGCTGTCGGCGTGAACGGTCTGATGGCCGAGAATTCCGGCGGTACCCGAGATGTAGAGCAGATTCTCGTCCGGGCCCGCGCCCCGGGGAGCGAGATGGGTGGCCCGGGCGAAACTCGGCGACTTGGGCCCGTATTCGACCGGATAGTTATAGGCGGGAATCTGGCGCGGATTCTCGATATTGACCCGCGTGCCGGTACGGGAGGCGAGAAAGTAGAACGCGACGCCCCCACCGAGCGAACCGATGCCGGTCGCCGAGGGCATGTCCCGGCCCTGCGCGGTGTACTGCTCGAATGCCTGCGCCCGGCCGCGGCAGAAGTCGCGGTAGACCTCGAGCCCTTCCCCGTTGGGTTCGTTGATCCGGCCGATGAGGTTCCACATACGGAAGATGCTCTGGTGGCCGAGCCGCTCGACGAGGTCGAAGGCCGCCGCATAGGCGGCGCGGGTGGCGTCGGTGTAGAGCTGTTGCTCGGGTATGTGCCCGGCGCAGAACAGATAGTCGTCGTTGTAGGAGTAGTGCAGGCCGTTCTCGGTTCCGGTGCGGACCGGCCGGTCGACCGTCCACCGCTCCGTGCGTGCCTGGTCCGCCGTTTCCGTCATGTGGACGCTCAGGACCGGGGTATGTCCGGAGGTAAGCGGAGTCGAGACCTCCGGGCCGTACACGACGTCGCCGATCACGAACCGGCCGGACTGAATTCCGGATTCCCGGCCGGGGACGAGGTACTCGCATCGCAGCATTGCAGTTCTCCAACACGCCGCGGTCAGCGGCCCGGTGATGAGGTGGGTGTGAGAGGGAAGGCGTGGGGGTGGCACGCGGTGGCGCACGGCGAAAACCGGCCCGGGGTGCAGGACGCACGCCGACGGGCTGTCGCGCACTGACCTTACGACACCGATCGTTCTCGGACACAAAGAATGCCGACCTGGTCAACTTACCCCGTATGCCCAACAGTTGTGAAACCGGTCACAGCAGTGCCCGTCAACAGGCGTCCTCAGCAGGGGAGATGGTTCCCTCAGGGGCTCATAGGATTTCGGATCCCGATGGTGTTCGAAGCGGCGCTCGTAGGGTTACGAGCGTTGCCCGCGACGAAGGACGAGACAGCCCGATGACCGTACACACCGACCGCGACAACGCCTGGATCCAGCGATTCGGAAGCTCCTCCTCCGGTGATCTGTCCCTGGTGTGCTTTCCGCACGCCGGAGGGGCCGCGAGCTTCTACCACCCGCTCTCCCGGATGCTGCCCTCGTCCGTGAACATGCTGGCCATCCAGTACCCGGGGCGTCAGGACCGGCGCGCCGAGCCGTGCGTGGAGAACCTGGCGGAACTGGCCGACCGCGTCCACGAGGTGCTGCAGCCGCTGACCGGGCAGCCCCTGGCCCTCTTCGGCCACAGCATGGGGGCCACCCTGGCGTTCGAGGTGTCCCGGCGGCTGGAGGAGCAGGGTGTCACCCCGGCGCATCTCTTCGTGTCCGGCCGGCGCGCCCCCTCCCGGCACCGCTCGGAAGGCGTGCATCTCCGCGACGACCAGGGCCTCATCGAGGAGTTGAAGGAGCTCAGCGGCACGGACGTCAGGCTGCTCGACGACGAGGAGCTGCTCCGCATGATCCTTCCCGCGCTGCGGGGCGACTACAAGGCGGCCGAAACCTATGTCTACCGGCCGGGGGACCCGCTGACCTGCCCGGTGACGATGTTCACCGGCGACGCCGACGCCCGGGTGAGCGCGGAGGACGCCGCGGCGTGGCGCGAACACACCACCGGTTCCTTCGAGTTGATGACGTTCGACGGCGGGCACTTCTTCCTGACCGGCCACATGCAGCGCATCACCGAAGTGATCACCAACGCGCTGCGCTGAGCGGCAGGCCGAGCGTTGTGTGCGGCGGCGGTCCGGCTTCGAGGGCCGCCGCCGGCGCGGCTCGCCGGCGCCCTGTGTCATGCCTTGAGGGGGATCGTGTGGTGATGCCCCCTCCCGCCGGGGCTGAGCGGTGAAGCCCGCGGAACGTGCCTGAGGGTGGGCTGTCCCGGCCTGCGGAGCGATGCCTGAGGGGCCTTGTGAGGTGTGACGGCCCATCAATTTGCCCGCCCAGATGTCAGATCATGCACGGATGGGACCTGCGTCACATTGACTTTGTTCGACGCAAGTAAAAAAATCGTCATTTGATGGGGCCATGTCCTCATCAGGAGAAATCCGCTCGTCGGCGCCCAGGGAGGACGCCGGGCCGGTGACGGCGTGAGCGGCAACGACCGGTGAGACTGACCAGCCACCGGTCGACACGGGGGTCAGCCGTCGGAGCAGGGGCGACGGCACATCAAGGGGGATACGCAGGATGCTCGGTCGGCACGGCGTCACAGAGCTGCCGTCCCACGGCCTCGGCAGCGACGGCCGGCACCACACACCGGAGCAGGCGGTTCGGCCCGGCCGCCGCCGTGTCACCGCTCCCCGCACGCCCGGCCCCGGAGCGGGCCGCAGCCACCCGCGCCCGCACCTGACCGCCCGGACGGCCGACGGTGCACCTGCAGGGGCCACCGGCCCTGCCGCCCCCGTGGACCGGGCCCCCGAGGCGGCCTCCGCCGCACGGCACTCCTCGCGACGCTCCCACGGGCACGCAGCCGCACGTCGCGAGCACCGCCCCACACGCCTGGGCTGAACGCCCCACCGGGCTCTGCGCCCGTTTCTGCGGATTCACGAACCATGAGAGGGAAACGACGTTGCGCGCGGAGCTGATCCAGTCACTGTCCGAACTGCTGCGTGCACACGCCGAGCAGCGCGGGAACAAGGTCGCCTTCGACGACGGGCGGCGCAGCGCGACCTACCGTGACCTCGAACGCCGGACCGCCCGGCTCGGCGGACACCTCGCCGGGCTGGGGCTGGAGCGCGGCGACCGCGTGGTGTTCCTCCTCAACAACAGCGTCGAGGTCGTCGAGACCTACCTCGCCGTCACCCGGGCCGCCTGCGTCGGGGTGCCCGTCAACCCCCGCTCCGCCGACGCCGAGGTCGCCCACGCCGTCGACGACAGCGGCGCCCGCGTCGTCGTGGCCGATTCCGCACACCTGGAACAGGTCACACGCATCCTGCGCGACGGCCGCGACGGGGTGACCCTCGTCCTCGTCCAGGACCCGGGTGCCGCGCACCCGGCCACGGGCCCGCACCACTCGTTCGAGACCATGGCCACCACCGACCCGGACACGCCCGCCCCCGACGACCTCGGTCTCGACGAGCCGGCGTGGATGCTCTACACCTCCGGCACCACCGGCCGGCCCAAGGGGGTCGTGTCCACCCAGCGCAGCTGCCTGTGGTCCGTCGCCGCCTGCTACGCCCCCGTCCTCGGACTCTCCGAGGACGACCGTGTGCTGTGGCCGCTCCCGCTGTTCCACAGCCTCGCCCACATTCTCTGCGTCATCGGCGTGACCGCGACCGGGGCCACCGCCCGGATCATGGGCGGGTACGCCGCCGAGGACGTGCTTGCCCTGATGCGCGACGAGCCGTTCACCATGATGGCCGGGGTCCCGACGATGTACCACGACCTGGTACTCGGCGCCCGCGGAACGCGCCTCGACGCATCCGGACTGCGGGTCTGCCTGGTCGCGGGGGCGGTGACCACCCCCTCCCTGAGCCGCGCCTTCGAGGACACCTTCGGCCTCCGGCTCCTCGACGGCTACGGCAGCACCGAGACCTGCGGCATGATCGCGATCAACCGGCCCGACGGCCCCGCGGTCAGCGGATCGTGCGGCCGGCCGGTCCCCGGCCTCGACGTCCGGATCGTCGATCCGGACACCGGCCGCGACGTCCCCACCGGCACGGAAGGCGAAGTCCGGGTCAGCGGCCCCAGCCTGATGACCGGCTACCACAACCAGCCCCGGGCCACCGAGGAGGCCCTGCGCGACGGCTGGTACCGCACCGGCGACCTGGCCCGGCAGGACGACCACGGCTACCTGACCATCAGCGGCCGCATCAAGGAACTCATCATCCGCGGCGGGGAGAACATCCACCCCGCGGAGATCGAGGACGCCCTCCGCGCGGCGCCCGGCATCGCGGACGCGGCCGTCGCCGGCCGGCCGCACGAGAGCCTCGGCGAAGTCCCCGTCGCCCATGTGATCCTGGACGACAGCGGCACCTACAGCGGCGACGAGGTCCTCCGCACCTGCCGGGAGCGGCTGGCCAACCACAAGCTGCCCGCGGCGCTGTACGCGGTCGACTCGATCCCGCGCACCGGCTCCGGCAAGATCATTCGGCATCTGCTCGCCGAACGCCCCGCCCGCCTGCTCACGGTGGGGGACACCGGGCACGAAGCGCTGTTCCGGGTTCACTGGGCCGAGGTGCCGACCGCTGGGTCCTCCCGGGTCACCCGGGACACCGACGGCCGTGACGTCGGGGGAGCCGGATGGGCCGAGACCGGTCCCCGGCACCTGCTGACGGGCGCCGCCGGCTACCCGGACCCGGACGCGCTGCGCGTCGCCGTCGACTCCGGCACGCCCGTGCCGGACGTCGTGGTCTGCCACCTCCCGCACGCGTCGGCCGACGGGGCTCCGGTTCCGCACACCACGGTTGACGGGGCTCCGGTTCCGCAGACTCCGGCCGACGGGGCTTCGGTTCCGCACGCCACGGTCGACGGGGCCTCGGTCCCGCACGCGCCGGCCGGCGGGACTCCGGTTCTGCACGCCATGGTCGACGGGACTCCGGTTCCGCACGCGTCGGCCGGGGCCCGCCCGGCCGACGGCGCCTCGGCCGACGCCGCCGCCCGGGCCGCGCTGGACACCGCGCACAGGTGGCTGTCGGACGACCGGTTCGCCACCTCCCGACTGGTCCTCGTCACCCGCTCGGCCGTTGCCGCCGTCCCCGGCGACCCCGCCCCCGACCTGGTCGGCGCAGCGGTGACCGGTGCCGTACGGTCGCTCCTGACCGCACACCCCGGCCGGCTGATCCTGCTCGACACCGACGACCACCAGGCCTCCCGAGCCGCCGTTCGCGCTGCCGTCGCGACCGGAGAACCGCAGCTCGCCCTGCGCGCGGGCCGGGCGTTCGCCCCGCGGCTGCGTCCCGCCCGCTCCACCACCCCCGATGTCCGCCCCTGGAACCCGCACGGCACCGTCCTGATCACCGGGGCCCTAGGCACCACCGGCCGACGGATGGCACGGCACCTCGTCCGGGCACACGGCGTGCGCCATCTGGTGCTGGCCGACCCGACCGCCGACCGCGCCCCGGACGCGGCCGTCCTCCGGGCCGAACTGACCCGCACTGGAGCCACCGTCACCCTGGTCACGTGCGACGTGAGCCGGCGCGCGGAGGTGGCACGGCTCCTGGGTGAGCTCCCGCCCGAACACCCCCTCACCGCGGTGGTGCACACCGCCGGCACCGCGGACGAGGACGCGGCGGCCGCCGAACCGTTCCGGCGCCCCGGTGACGTCCACAGCGAACGTGTCGACGGAACCTTCCGTACCAACGGAACTTCCCGTACTGACGGAATCTTCCGTACCGAGGGAACCTTCCGTACCGAGGGAGCCGCCGCTCGTATCGACGGGACCTGTCGTATCGACGGTGCCCTGCACCTCCACGAACTGACCGCGGGCCTCGCGCTCGACGCGTTCGTCCTCTTCTCCGACGCGCCCGGCACCCCGGGTCGCGGCGCCGCGGCGGGCTTCCTCGACGCCCTCGCCCAGCACCGCCGGGCACAGGGACTGCCCGCGACCTCCCTCGCCTGGGGCCCCTGGGCCGGCACCGGCTCCCCGGAGGCCGCACCGGGACACGGCACGCTCTCCGCCGACGAAGGGCCGGCCCTCTTCGACCTCTCCAGGACGCTGGACGACACCGTCCTCGTGCCGCTGAGGCTCGATCACGCCGCACTGCGACTGCGCACCGCCGACACTCCGTTGGCCGCCCTCTACCGGGACCTCCTGCCCACGAATGCCGAGGACGCCGACGGCGCGACGGTGCTGTCCGCACTGCGCGGCCGACTGGCCGCCCTGTCCGACGGGGAGCGCCGTCGCGCCCTCCACGAACTGCTGCGCACCCAGGTCGGTGCCGTGCACGGCAACCTCGCCGGGAAGGCCCTCCGCACCCACCGCAGCTTCCGGGAACTGGGCTTCACCTCCCTGACCGGGGTGGAACTGCGCAACCGCCTGGCCGCCGCCACCGGGCTGCGGCTGCCCGCGACGCTGGTCTTCGACCACCCCACCCCCGAGGCACTCGTCCGCCACCTCCACACCGAACTGCTGGAGACCGCCGAACGGCGGGACACCGCGGAAGCCCCGACGGCCGCCGGAACCGCCGACACGCCCGACCGGGACGACCCGGTCGTCATCGTCGGCATGGCCTGCCGTTTCCCCGGCGGCGTGAGCTCGCCGGACGACCTGTGGCAGCTCCTCGCGTCCGCCGGCGACGCCGTCTCCGGTTTCCCGGACGACCGTGGCTGGGACCTGGAACGGCTCTACCACCCGGACCCCGACCACTCCGGCACCAGCTATGCCCGTGAGGGCGGCTTTCTCCACGATGCCGCGGACTTCGACGCGGAGTTCTTCGGGATTTCGCCCCGTGAGGCGCTGGCGATGGATCCGCAGCAGCGGCTGCTGCTGGAGGCGTCCTGGGAGGCGCTGGAGCGGGCGGGCATCGACCCGACCTCGCTGCGCGGCTCCCGTACCGGGGTCTTCGCCGGCGTGATGTACCACGATTACGCGGCCCGACTGGACACGGTGCCCGAGGACATCGAGGGCTATCTCGAAACCGGCAACGCGGGCAGCGTCGCCACCGGACGCATCGCCTACACCCTGGGCCTGGAAGGCCCCGCGGTCACGGTCGACACGGCCTGCTCGTCGTCGCTGGTCGCCCTGCATCTGGCGGCGCAGTCGCTGCGGCAGGGTGAGTGTTCGATGGCGCTGGTGGGTGGTGCCACGGTGATGTCGACGCCGGGTGTGTTCGTGGAGTTCAGTCGTCAGCGTGGTCTGGCGGCGGACGGCCGGTGCAAGTCCTTCGCCGATGCGGCGGACGGTACGGGCTGGGCCGAGGGTGTGGGCATGCTGCTGGTGGAGCGGCTGTCCGATGCCCGGCGGAACGGTCATCCGGTGCTGGCGGTGCTGCGGGGCAGCGCGATCAATCAGGACGGTGCGTCGAACGGCCTGACGGCGCCGAACGGTCCGTCGCAGCAGCGCGTCATCCGGCAGGCACTGGCGAGCGCCGGGCTGTCCGCCGAGCAGGTGGATGCGGTGGAGGCGCACGGTACGGGGACGACGCTGGGTGACCCGATCGAGGCGCAGGCGCTGCTGGCGACCTACGGTCAGGGGCGTGTGGCGGAGCGGCCGTTGTGGCTGGGTTCGGTGAAGTCGAACCTGGGTCACACGCAGGCGGCCGCGGGTGTCGCGGGTGTCATCAAGATGGTGCAGGCCATGCGCCACGAGGTGCTCCCGCAGACGCTTCATGTCGACGAGCCCTCGCATCACATCAACTGGGCAGCGGGAGACGTCCGGTTGCTCACCGAGCCCGTTGCCTGGCCGCGGACCGGCGGCCCGCGCCGAGCCGCTGTGTCGGCCTTCGGCGTGAGCGGCACCAACGCCCACGTCATTCTGGAGGACCCGGCGGCCGACACCGCGGCGGGATTGATCTCCTCGACCGGTGCTCCGGCGACGGATGGTGAACGCACCGATGCGCCCCAGCGCGAGATCCCTGCGGTGGTTCCGTTGGTGTTCTCGGCGCGGGGTGGGGAGGCTGTGGAGGCTCAGGCGGGGCTGTTGGCTTCGTTGTTGGGGTCGGGGTCTGCTGTGTCGCCGGTGGATGTGGGTTATTCGCTGGTGTGTGGTCGTGCCGGGTTGGAGCATCGTGCGGTTGCTCTGGTTCCGGGTGGTGAACCGTTGTCTGCGGCGGCGGTGTTGGCCGGTGGTGCGGCTGATGCCGGTGCTGGTGTGGTGCGCGGTGTCGTGGGCGCTGGTAGTGCTGGTGTGGTGTGGGTTTTCCCGGGTCAGGGTTCGCAGTGGGCGGGGATGGCCGAGCAGTTGTGGCGCTCTTCATCTGTGTTCCGGGGGCGGTTGGAGGAGTGTGGTGCTGCGCTGGATCCGTTGACGGGTTGGTCGTTGGCGGATGTGGTGCGGGGTGTCGACGGTGGCCCGTTGTTGGATCGGGTGGATGTGGTCCAGCCGGTGTTGTGGGCGGTGATGGTCTCCCTTGCGGAGGTGTGGCGCTCGCATGGTGTGGAGCCTGCCGCTGTGGTGGGCCATTCCCAGGGTGAGATCGCCGCGGCCTGCGTCGCGGGGGCGTTGAGTCTGGAGGACGGCGCCCGCATCGTGGCCTTGCGCAGCCGCCTGATCGCGGAGATGGCGGGGGATGGCGGGATGCTGTCCGTCGCGCTCCCGGTGGATCAGGTCACCAAGGCCCTGGCGGACTCCGGCCCGGCGGTCTCGATTGCTGCGGTGAACGGTCCGGCGTCGGTGGTGGTCTCCGGTGAGCGTGCGGTGCTGGAGGCGTTGCAGGCGCAGTGGGAAGCCGAAGGCGCGCGGGCACGGATGGTCCCGGTCGACTACGCCTCGCACTCGGTGCAGGTAGAGCAGATCGAGGACCGCCTGCGCGAAGTACTGGCCTCCATCCGTCCGGAGACCGGACAGGTGCCGATCTATTCGGCGCTGACCGGTTGCGTGGTCGACGGTGTGGAGCTGGACGGCGGTTACTGGTACCGGAATCTGCGCGAGACGGTGAATTTCGCGGGGGCGACGGAGTGTCTGCTGGCTGATGGTTTTGATGCGTTCATCGAGGTCAGTGCGCATCCGGTGCTGCTGATGGGGGTGCAGGAGACCGCTGACGCCGTCGACCGTCAGGTGACCGCCGTGGGCACCCTGCGGCGCGGTGAGGGCGGCCCGGAGCGGCTGCTGACCTCCCTGGCCGAAGCCTGGTGCGCCGGCATCGACGTCGACTGGCGCACCGTGTTCGAGGGCACCGGCGCGCGCCGGGTCGACCTGCCCACCTACCCCTTCCAACGCCGCCGCTACTGGCTCGAAGCCCCTGCGTCCGCCCACCGTCACGCCGCAGCGGATAGCACCGGCGCTGTGGAGAACACCTTCTGGGAAGCGGTCGAACGCGAGGATCTCGCCACCCTGACGTCCACGCTGAAGGTGGCGGAAGGCGAGCCGTTCCGTACGGTGCTGCCCGCCCTGTCGTCCTGGCGGCGGCAGCACCGCGAGCTGTCCACGGTGGACCAGTGGCGCTACCGCGTCGACTGGCAGCCGTTCCCCGGAGCACAGGCGCGTGCCCTCTCCGGGACCTGGCTCGCCCTGCTGCCCCGCGACGGTTCCGGAGACCGCTGGGCGGACGCACTGGAAGCGCGCGGTTCGCACCTGATCCGCCTGCCGCTCGACACGGCACCCCTGCGCGAGGAACTGGCCGGGCGGCTCCACCAGGCCGTCGACACCGCCGGGCCGGTCGCGGGCGTGCTGTCGTTCGCCGCACTCACCGACGGCGCACACCCGGTGCACACGACCCTGCCGTCCGGCACAGCCGCCACCGTGGTGCTGACGCAGGCACTGGGCGATGCCGGGATCGACGCCCCGCTGTGGCTGGTGACCGCGGGCGCCGTCGTCACCGGCCGCGCCGGTGAACTCCCCGATGCCGCGCAGGCCCAGATCTGGGGGCTCGGCCGGGTCGTCGCACTGGAGCACCCGGACCGCTGGGGCGGTCTGATCGACCTCCCGCAGACGCGGGACCCCCTGAGCCTCGACAGGCTCCTCGACCGGCTGTGCGGAGTGCTCACCGAGAGCGGGGCCGAGGACCAGCTCGCCGTCCGTTCCTCCGGTGTGTACGTCCGTCGCCTCGTCCGTTCCCCGCTGGCCGGCACTCCGGCCGTACGGAACTGGCAGCCGAGCGGCACCGTCCTCGTCACCGGCGCCACGGGAGGGCTGGGGCCGCACATCGCGCGCTGGCTGGCCCACCGCGGCGCGGAGCACCTGGTGCTCACCAGCCGGCGCGGGACGGACGCCCCGGGAGCGGCCGAACTGGCCGACGAGCTGAGCGCGCTCGGGGCCAGGGTCACTCTCGTTGCCTGTGACGTCTCCGACCGCGACGCCGTCGCGGCCCTGGCCGAGCGGCTCGCGGAAGCCGGGGAACCGGTGCGGGCCGTGCTGCACGCGGCCGCGTACACCGAGCTGGCCGCACTGGCGGACACCGAACTCGCCGACTTCGCCGCCGTGGTCGACGCCAAGGCGCGGGGCGCCGAGCACCTCGACGCGCTGTTCGGCCCGGAGGTCGACGCGTTCGTCCTGTTCTCCTCGATCTCCGGCGTCTGGGGCAGCGGCAACCACGCCGCCTACGCCGCGGCCAACGCCCACCTGGACGCGCTCGCGGAGCGGCGCCGGGCCCGGGGTCTCGCAGCCACCTCGGTGGCGTGGGGCATCTGGGACAGCGGTGCCGACCGTGAGGAGGTGCTGCCCGAGCAACTGCGCCGCCAGGGGCTGCCCTTCATCGCACCCGAGCCGGCGTTCACCGCGCTCCAGCAGGTCCTCGACCACGACGAGACGTTCGTCGCGGTCGCCGACGTGGACTGGGACCGCTTCGTCCCCGCCTTCACCATGGCGCGGCCCCGTCCCCTCCTCGACACCGTGCCCGAGGCCCGGGCCGCCGTGGAGAGCGCCGACAGCGCCGCTCTCGCGCTCGCCTCCACGGGCGGCACCGGCGATCCGGGTGAGCCGGGGGAGAGGTCCGCTGTCGGCAGGCTCGCCGCACTGCCCGCGGACGAGCGGCGGACCGCGGTCCTCGAGCTCGTACGGACGCACGCCGCCGCGGTGCTCGGCCACACCTCGGGGGAGTCCGTCGCGGCGGACCGGGCCTTCCGGGACATCGGGTTCGACTCGCTCACCGCCGTCGAACTGCGCAACCGGCTCCAGACGGCGATCGGCGTCCGGCTCCCGGCCACCATGATCTTCGATCATCCGACTCCGCAGGCCCTCGTCCGCCATCTGACCGGGACACTCCTCGGCGGCACGACGGACCGGGACGGGACGACGGACTCCGCCTCCGCGCCGGCCGGCCCGACGGCCGCGGCCGCCCCGCACGACGACCCGATCGTCATCGTGGGCATGAGCTGCCGTTACCCGGGCGGTGTGCGGTCGCCGGAGGACCTGTGGCAGCTGCTCACCGCGGGCGGTGACGCGATCTCCGGGTTCCCCACCGATCGCGGCTGGGACCTGGACGGGCTGTTCGATCCGGACCCGGATCGTCCGGGTACGAGCTATGTCCGTGAGGGCGGCTTCCTGCACGACGCGGCGGAGTTCGATGCGGGGTTCTTCGGGATTTCGCCGCGTGAGGCGCTGGCGATGGATCCGCAGCAGCGGCTGCTGCTGGAGACCTCGTGGGAAGCGCTGGAGCGTGCGGGCATCGACCCGACGACCCTGCGCGGAACCCGCGGCGGGGTCTTCGTGGGCGCCGCCGCCCAGCCCTACGGCGGCGACCCGCGGCATGCCCCGGACGGTGCCGAGGCCCACCTGGTCACCGGGACCGCGGCGAGCGTCCTGTCCGGCCGCGTCTCCTACACGCTGGGCCTGGAGGGCCCCGCGGTCACCGTCGACACCGCCTGCTCGTCGTCACTGGTGGCTCTCCACTGGGCCGTGCAGGCCCTGCGGCGGGGGGAATGCTCGCTGGCGCTGGCCGGTGGCGTCGTGGTCATGCCGACACCCGGCCCGTTCGCGGGATTCAGCCGCCAGCGCGTCCTGGCGGCTGACGGCCGCTGCAAGGCCTTCTCAGGGGCGGCCGACGGCATGGGCCTCGCCGAGGGCGTGGGCATGCTGCTGGTGGAGCGGCTGTCGGACGCCCGCCGGAACGGCCACCCGGTGCTGGCGGTGGTGCGCGGTTCGGCGGTGAACCAGGACGGTGCGTCGAACGGCCTGACCGCGCCCAACGGCCCCTCCCAGCAGCGGGTCATCCGCCAGGCACTGACGGACGCCCACCTCGCGCCGGAGCAGGTGGACGCGGTGGAGGCGCACGGTACGGGCACAGCGCTGGGTGATCCCATCGAGGCACAGGCGCTGCTGGCCACCTACGGTCAGGAGCGCGCTGCCGAGAGCCCCCTGTGGCTCGGCTCGGTGAAGTCCAACATCGGTCACACCCAGTCGGCCGCGGGTGTCGCGGGTGTCATCAAGATGGTGCTGGCGATGCGGCACGGCGTCCTGCCGCGGACGCTGCACGTCGACGAGCCGTCACCGCATGTGGACTGGTCGGCAGGGGCTGTGGAACTGCTGACGGAGCCGGTCGACTGGCCGGAGGACGGCCGGCAGCCGCGCCGTGCCGGTGTGTCCTCCTTCGGTATCAGCGGCACCAACGCCCATGTGATCCTCGAAGACGCCCCGACGGACGAGCCGCAGGCCGAAACGGTCCGTGACCACGACGGGGAAGGGGCATCGCCCCTGGTGGTGCCGTGGGTGTTGTCCGCGCGGAGTGCGGAGGCGTTGCGGGCGCAGGCGGGCCGGCTGGTTGCGTTGTTGGAGGGCGAGCCGGGTCTGTCGGTTGCGGATGTGGGCTTTTCGTTGGTGACGTCGCGGGCTGCGTTGGAGCAGCGTGCGGCGGTGGTGGTGTCGGCCGGTCGTGAGGCGGGGCTTGCTGCGTTGACCGCTTTGGCGTCGGGTGGTGTGGCGCCGGGTGTGGTGGAGGGTGTTGCGGGGTCGGGGAAGTTGGCGGTGTTGTTCACCGGTCAGGGTTCCCAGCGTTTGTCGATGGGCCGTGAGCTGTATGAGCGTTTCCCGGTGTTTGCGGAGGCGTTTGATGCGGTCTGTGGTGAGTTGGACCGGCATCTGGAGCGTCCGTTGCGGGATGTGGTGTTCGGTGCTGATGCCGGGGTGTTGGACCGGACGGGCTTCACGCAGCCTGCGTTGTTTGCTCTTGAGGTGGCTCTGTTCCGTTTGGTGGAGTCGTGGGGTGTGCGGCCGGAGTATGTCGCCGGTCATTCGGTGGGCGAGCTGAGTGCCGCACACGTAGCCGGCGTGCTGTCCCTGGCCCATGCCGCCACTCTGGTGGCGGCGCGTGCGCGGTTGATGCAGGCGTTGCCGGAGGGTGGGGCGATGGTGGCCATCGCTTCGTCCGAGGCGGAGGTGCGGATGCTCCTCGAAGACACAGCCGGTGTGTCCGTCGCTGCGGTCAATGGTCCGCAGTCGGTGGTGATTTCCGGTGACGCGGATGCCGTGCTGGCGGTGGCCGAGCGTTTCTCCGTGGCTGGGGTGAAGACGTCGCGTCTGCGGGTGAGTCATGCGTTCCACTCGGCTCACATGGACGGGATGCTGGAGGAGTTCGCTTCGGTCGTCGGGAAGTTGTCGTTCGAGGCTCCGCGGATTCCGGTCGTCTCGAACCTCACAGGTGTCCTGGCCACGGCGGAAGAGCTCTGTTCGCCGGAGTACTGGGTGCGGCATGTCCGTGAGGCAGTCCGGTTCGCCGACGGCATTCAAGCCCTCCACGCCGAAGGTGTGTCGCGGTTCCTGGAGCTGGGGCCGGACGGTGTCCTCACCGCCATGACTCGCGGCTGCCTCCCTGACGACAGTGAGGCACTGGTCCTCCCGTCCCTTCGCCGTGACCGGTCGGAGGCGGAAACGCTCCTGAACGCGGTCTCCGGCCTGCACGTCCACGGTATGGAGATCGACTGGCGGGCGGTGTTCGCGGGCACGGGTGCCCGTCGCGTCGACCTGCCGACGTATGCCTTCGAGCGTGAGCGGTACTGGATCGTTCCGGAGCCGCAGTCCGCGAGCCGGAAGGGCGACGGGGCGGACTCGGCCTTCTGGGAAGCCGTCGAACGTGAAGACGTCCGCACCCTGGCGGCGGCGCTCGAGCTGTCCGATGAAGCGTCACTGCACCACGTGATCCCCGCACTCTCTTCGTGGCGGCGCAGGAACCAGAACTCGTCCCTGATCGACAACTGGCGGTACCGGATCGAGTGGAAGCCCCTCTCCACGGTCCGGCCGCCGACGCTCTCCGGCACCTGGATCGTCGTCGTACCGACGCACCGTCCCGGCGGCGACGGCCCGGCCTGGCTGTCGTTTCTGGAAGCGCGTGGCGCGCGGTTCGTGCGCGTCTCCCCCGATGCCACCGCAGATCGCCGAACCGTCGCCGACCTCCTCCGGAATGCCGTGGGATCGCAGGACATCACCGGTGTGCTGTCGCTGCTGCCTCTCGGGGAGGACGGCTGCTCGCTCCCCGATGCCCACACCTCCGGTGTTGTGGGGTCGGTGGTGTTGGTGCAGGCGTTGGGCGATGTGGGTGTGGTGGCTCCGTTGTGGGTGGTGACGGAGGGGGCGGTGTCGGTTGGTTCCGGGGATCGTTTGGTGAGTGCGGTGCAGGCTCAGGTGTGGGGTCTGGGTCGTGTGGTGGGGCTGGAGCATCCTGATCGTTGGGGTGGTCTGGTGGATGTGCCGTCGGTGGTTGATGGTGTTGTGGCGGACCGTTTGTGTGGTGTGTTGGCTGGTTGTGGTGGTGAGGACCAGTTGGCGGTTCGTGGGTCGGGTGTGTTTGCGCGGCGGTTGGTGCGGGCCGGGGTTTCTGCGGGTTCGGTGGGTTCGGGTTCGTGGGTGCCGTGTGGGACGGTGTTGGTGACCGGTGGTACGGGTGCGTTGGGTGCTCGTGTGGCGCGGTGGCTGGTGGGGGAGGGTGCGGAGCGTCTGGTTCTGGTGAGCCGGCGTGGTCTGGAGGCTCCCGGTGCGGTGGAGCTTCAGCAGGAGCTCACGGCACTCGGCGCGGAGGTGACTGTTGCTGCCTGCGACGTCGCCGACCGCGAGGCCCTGACCGACGTGGTGGACGCCATCGCACCGGAGCATCCGCTCGATGCGGTCGTCCACTGTGCGGGCACACTCGACGACGGTGTGGTGGAAGCCATGACCGCCGAGCGCCTCGACACCGTGCTACGACCGAAGGCGGATGCGGCGTGGAATCTGCATGAGGTGACGCGTGATCTGGATCTGTCGGCGTTTGTGATGTTCTCCTCCTTGGCCAGCACTGCGGGGAGTGCGGGTCAGGGGAACTACGCGGCTGCGAATGCGTTTTTGGATGCGTTGGCGGTGGTGCGGCGCCAGGAGGGTCTGCCTGCGACGTCGGTGGCGTGGGGTGCGTGGGCCGATGAGGGGATGGCTGCTGACGGGCGTGCCGTGGAGGAACGGTTGCGGCGCAGTGGTGTGGGTGCGATGGCGCCTGATCTGGCGTTGGCTGCCCTGCGGGTGGCGTTGCAGCAGGACGACACGGTGGTGACCGTGGCGGACCTGGACTGGGAACGGTTCGCCCCGTCCTTCACCGCTGCCCGCCCCAGCCCCCTCCTCGCCGAACTCCCCGACGCGCAGCAGGCCCTGAGCTCCACGGCAGACGCGCGGACCGGCGCATCGACCGAGTCGGACGGCACCGATCTGGCGGAGCGTCTCGCCGGACAGTCCACGAGCGGACGTCGGCGCATCCTCTTGGAGGTGGTCCGCACGCAGGTCGCCACGGTCCTCGGGCACGCCTCTCCCCAGTCGGTCGAACCCGATCGAGGCTTCCTCGACCTGGGCTTCGACTCCCTGACCGCGGTCGAACTCCGGAACGGACTGCGGCGTCTGACCGGCATCGCCCTGCCGGCCACACTGCTCTTCGACCACCCCACACCGAGCGCGCTCGTCGCGCATCTGTGTGACATGACGGCTCCGAGCGACAAGGCCGACGACCCCGGGGCCGGCCCGGTGTCAGCGGACTCCACGCTCATGGAGCTCAGCAGGGTCGAGGCCGCACTGGCGTCGATGGAGTCCGACCAGGACCGTAGAGAGGTTGTCACCAGGCTGAACGACATGCTGACGAAGTGGCGCGGCGCCGTTCCCGTACCGGACGGGGACGCAGACCGGATCGACGCGGCCACGGACGAGGAAATCTTCCAGCTCATCGACGAGGAGCTCGGAGAGTTCTGAGAACCGCCGTATTCGATCCGATCACGTTGACTGTCTCGCAATTCCAGCTGGGGTGATGTGCTGTGTCCACTGAGGTACCGAACGAAGAGAAGCTCCGCGAATACCTCAAGCGGGTCACGACCGACCTGCGCCGGACCCGGCGCCGTCTTGCGGAGCTGGAGGACGGCACCCATGAACCGGTCGCCATCGTCGGAATGAGCTGCCGCTTTCCCGGCGGGGTCACCTCACCGGAAGGGCTGTGGGACCTGCTCTCGGCCGGCCGGGACGGCATGACCGCTTTCCCGGCCGACCGTGGCTGGGCACTCGATCAGCTCTTCGACCCGGACCCCGACCACCCCGGTACCAGCTATGTGCGTGAGGGCGGCTTCCTGCACGACGCCCCGCAGTTCGACGCCGACTTCTTCGGGATATCCCCGCGCGAGGCCGCGGCCATGGACCCGCAGCAGCGGCTGCTCCTGGAGACCTCGTGGGAGGCGCTGGAGCGGGCCGGGATCGACCCGCTGGCGCTGCGCGGCAGCCGGACCGGTGTCTTCGCGGGCACCAACGGCCAGGACTACCCGCAGCTCCTGGCCGACGCGGAGGACGACACGGCGGGCTACCTGGGTACCGGGAACGCCGCCAGCGTGCTGTCCGGCCGGGTGTCGTACACCCTTGGCCTGGAGGGCCCGGCCGTCACGGTGGACACCGCGTGTTCCTCCTCCCTCGTGGCCCTGCACCTGGCAGCCGAAGCCCTGCGGCTCGGGGAGTGCTCCCTGGCCCTGGCGGGTGGCGTGACGGTGATGTCGACGCCGGGTGCGTTCCTGGAGTTCAGTCGCCAGCGGGGTCTGGCGGCGGACGGTCGGTGCAAGGCGTTCGCGGATGCGGCGGATGGCACGGGTTGGGCCGAGGGTGTGGGGATGCTGCTGGTGGAGCGGTTGTCGGATGCCCGGCGGAATGGTCATCCGGTGTTGGCGGTGGTGCGGGGTTCCGCGGTCAATCAGGATGGTGCGTCCAGTGGGTTGACGGCGCCGAACGGTCCGTCGCAGCAGCGGGTGATCCGGCAGGCGCTGGAGAGCGCGGGGCTGTCCGCCGAGCAGGTGGATGCGGTTGAGGCGCACGGCACCGGGACCGCACTCGGTGACCCGATCGAGGCGCAGGCGTTGCTGGCCACCTATGGTCAGGGGCGGCCGGTGGACCGTCCGTTGCGTCTCGGCTCGGTGAAGTCGAATCTGGGTCACACGCAGGCGGCCGCGGGTGTCGCGGGTGTCATCAAGATGGTGCAGGCCATGCGGCACGGTGTGCTCCCGCAGACCCTCCATGTCGACCAGCCGTCGTCGAAGGTCGACTGGTCGGCCGGTGCGGTCGAGCTGCTGACCGAGTCGGTGACCTGGCCGGAGACCGGTGAGCCCCGACGGGCAGGCGTGTCCTCGTTCGGCGTGAGCGGCACCAACGCCCACGTCATCATTGAAGGCGTTCCCACGTCTGCTGTCACCGAGGAGCCCCGAGAGGCCACCGCTACACCTGCGGTGGTTCCGTTGGTGTTCTCGGCGCGGGGTGGGGAGGCTGCGGAGGCTCAGGCGGGGCTGTTGGCTTCGTTGTTGGGGTCGGGGTCTGCTGTGTCGCCGGTGGATGTGGGTTATTCGCTGGTGTGTGGTCGTGCGGGGTTGGAGCATCGTGCGGTTGCTCTGGTTCCGGGTGGTGAACCGTTGTCTGCGGCAGCGGTGTTGGCCGGTGGTGTGGCTGGTGCCGGTGTGGTGCGGGGTGTGGCCGGTTCTGGTGCCGGTGCTGGTGTGGTGTGGGTTTTCCCGGGTCAGGGTTCGCAGTGGGCGGGGATGGCCGAGGGGCTGTGGGGCTCGTCGTCGGTGTTCCGGGGGCGGTTGGAGGAGTGTGGTGCTGCGCTGGATCCGTTGACGGGTTGGTCGTTGGCGGATGTGGTGCGGGGTGTCGACGGTGGCCTGTCGTTGGATCGGGTGGATGTGGTCCAGCCGGTGTTGTGGGCGGTGATGGTCTCCCTGGCGGAGGTGTGGCGCTCGCATGGTGTGGAGCCTGCCGCTGTGGTGGGTCATTCGCAGGGTGAGATCGCTGCCGCCTGTGTGACTGGGGCGTTGAGTCTGGAGGACGGCGCTCGCATCGTGGCCTTGCGCAGCCGTCTGATCGCCGAGATGGCGGGGGACGGCGGCATGCTGTCCGTCGCGCTCCCGGTCGATGAGGTCACCAAGGCGCTGGCGGACTCCGGTCCGGCGGTCTCGATTGCGGCGGTGAACGGTCCGGCGTCGGTGGTGGTCTCCGGTGAGCGTGCGGTGCTGGAGGCGTTGCAGGCTCAGTGGGAGGCCGAGGGCGCGCGGGCGCGGATGGTCCCGGTCGATTACGCCTCGCATTCGGTCCAGGTCGAGCAGATCGAGGACCGTCTGCGTGAAGTACTGGCGTCCATCTGTCCGGTGTCGGGGCAGGTGCCGTTCTATTCGGCGTTGACCGGTGGTGTGGTCGATGGTGCGGAGCTGGATGGTGGGTACTGGTACCGGAATCTGCGCGAGACGGTGAATTTCGCGGGGGCGACGGAGTGTCTGCTGGCTGATGGTTTTGATGCGTTCATCGAGGTCAGCGCACATCCGGTGCTGTTGATGGGGGTGCAGGAGACTGCTGACGCCGTCGACCGTCAGGTGACCGCTGTCGGCACTCTGCGGCGGGGTGAGGGTGGCCCGGAGCGGTTGCTGACCTCTCTGGCCGAGGCCTGGTGCGCCGGCATCGACGTCGACTGGCGCACGGTGTTCGAGGGCACGGGGGCGCGTCGCGTGGACCTGCCCACCTACCCCTTCCAACGCCGCCGCTACTGGCCCCGCCGCTCCACCACCTCGCTGCACGATGTCGGTTCGATCGGTATGCGCTCCGCGGACCACCCCCTGCTCGGTGCGGGAGTCCGGCTGGCCGACACGGGCGGCTACGTGTTCACCGGCAGGCTGTCGCTCCGGACCCAGCCGTGGATCGCGGACCACGCCGTGGCCGATGCCGTACTGCTCCCCGGCACCGCGCTGCTGGAGCTGGCGGCCCACGCCGGTGACCAGGTCGGCTGCCCGCACGTGGACGAACTCACCCTGGAGGCACCCCTCGTCCTGCCCCACGAGGGCGCCGTCGAGGTCCAGGTCGTGGTCGGCGGACCCGAGACGGACGGCACCGGCACCCCCGGCACCCCCCGCACCGGCACCGCCGAGGAATCGCGGGCGCTGCACCTCTACTCCCGGCCCGGCGACGCCTCGGCCGATCAGCCGTGGATCCGGCACGCGAGCGGCCTGCTGACCGTCGGCGGCGAGGACGAGCAGGCCGTCGCCGCCGCGGCGACCGGGGCCTGGCCGCCGGCCGGCGCGGAGCCGGTCGAACTCGACGGCTGCTACGACGACCTGCGCGAGCGGGGCTACGGCTACGGCCCCGCATTCCAGGGGCTGCGACGGGCCTGGCGCCGCGGGGACGAGGTCTTCGTCGAGGTCGCACTCCCCGACGGGGTCGGCGAGGCGGACCGGTACGGCATCCACCCCGCGCTCCTCGACGCCGCCCTGCACGCGATCGGCTTCAGCTCCGGTCTCGGCACCGGAACCGGTGAGGGCCGGGCCCGGCTGCCGTTCTCCTGGAGCGGGGTCTCCCTGTTCGCCACCGGCGCCTCGGCGCTGCGCGTCCGCCTCGCACCGGCCGGCGACGAAGGGGTCGCCCTGACGGTCTCCGACGACAGCGGCCGCCCGGTGGCCGCCGTCGGCGCGCTGACCCTGCGTCCCGTCGCCCTTGACCGGCTCACTCCCGCACACGCCCACCAGAACGCCCTGTTCCGCGTGGACTGGACCACTCTGCGGGCTTCCGGCACGGCATCGGATCCCACAAGCAGCACGCCCGGCACGGATCTCACGAACCGCGCGGGGGACACGAACCTCGGGAACACCCCCGCCGGAACGGCGTCCCGCACCCCCGAAACCGGAACGGTCCTCGGCAGCACCGGCTCTGAAGACCCGCTCCGGGACGGCCGCTACGCCGTCGTGGGCGAGCTCGCGGCGATGGCCGCCAAGGCCCTCCCCGGCATCGCGGTCCACGACGACATCGCGTCGCTGAGCCGTGCTGTCGACGCCGGAGCGAGCATGCCGGAGACCGTGGTCGTCTTCGCTCCGCGCCCCGACACCGCTCCGCTTCCCGAGGGTGCCGGCGGGGGCATGGGCGAGAGCGGCAGCGCCCTCGCCGAGGCCGTCCGGCAGTCCGCGCACCGGACCCTCGGGCTGGTGCAGGCATGGCTGGCGGACGACCGGTTCGCCGCCTCCCGGCTGGTCTTCGTCACCCGTGGCGCCGTCGCCACGGAACGCGGCGAGCACCTCACCGATCTGGTCACCGCCCCCGCGTGGGGCCTGATCCGGTCGGCGCAGTCCGAACACCCCGACCGGTTCGTCCTCCTCGACCTCGACGACCACGACAGCTCCTACCAGGCGCTGCCGGCCGCCCTCGCGCTCGCCGCCGACGAGCCGCAGCTCGCCCTCCGGCAGGGCGAGCTGCGGGCTCCCCGGCTGGCCCGTGCCACCGCGGGTGCCGAGGCACGGCTGTCGCCGCCCGCCGGCGCCGCCGCCTGGCGGCTGGACATCCCGGTCAAGGGCAGCCTGGACGGCCTCGCCCTGGTCGAACACGCCGCGGCGACCGCCCCGCTCGGGGAAGGAGAGATCCGGGTCGCCGTCCGCGCCGCCGGACTCAACTTCCGGGACGTCGTCCTGGCCCTCGGCGTCGTGCCGCGCGAGGAGACCATGGGCAGCGAGGGCGCCGGTGTGGTCCTCGACGTGGGCCCCGGCGTCACCGACCTGGCGCCCGGCGACCGGGTGATGGGCCTGTTCGTCGGCGGGTTCGGACCGGTCGCGGTCACCGACCGCAAGGTCGTCGCCCGCATCCCCGACGGCTGGTCGTACGTACAGGCGGCGTCGATTCCGGTGACCTTCCTGACCGCCTACTACGCCCTCACCGACCTCGCCGCCGTACGACCGGGTGAGGCCGTCCTCGTCCACGCCGCCGCCGGTGGCGTCGGCACGGCGGCCGTCCAGCTCGCGCGCCACCTCGGTGCCGAGGTCTTCGGCACCGCGAGCCCCGGGAAGTGGGCCGCCCTGCGCGACCTCGGGCTCGACGACGCGCACATCGCCTCCTCCCGTGACGATGCCTTCCACCAGCGGTTCCTGGCCGCCACCGGCGGCAGGGGCATGGACATCGTCCTCGACTCCCTGTCCGGGGAGCTCGTCGACGCCTCGCTGCGCCTGCTGCCGCGCGGCGGACGGTTCCTGGAGATGGGCAAGACCGACATCCGCGACCCCCAGGAGGTCGCCGCCCGCCACGCGGGCGTCCGCTACCGGGCCTTCGACCTCGGCGAGGCGGGCCAGGACCGGATCGGGCGGATGCTCGGCGAGATCCTGGAGCTGTTCGAGCGCGGTGTGCTCCACCCGCCGCGGGTCACCGCCTGGGACGTGCGGCGCGCCCCCGAGGCGTTCCGTCACCTCGGCCAGGCCCGCCACATCGGCAAGGTCGTGCTGACCCTGCCGTCCGCCCCGCACCCCGAGGGAACGGTTCTCCTCACCGGCGCCACCGGTACCCTGGGCACGCTCCTCGCCCGGCACCTGGTGACCCGGCACGGCGTCCGGAACCTGCTGCTGACGAGCCGGCGCGGCCCCGCGTCGCCCGGCGCCGACGCGCTGCTGGCCGAGCTCACCGCAGCCGGCGCCCGGGTCCGGCTGGTCGCCTGCGACACCGCCGACCGGACGGCGCTCGCCGAAGTCCTCGCCTCCGTGCCGGCCGAACACCCGCTGACCGGAGTCGTGCACGCCGCAGGCGTCCTCGACGACGGGGTCGTGGAGGCCCTGACCCCCGACCGGCTCGACACCGTCCTGCGTCCCAAGGCCGACGCCGCCGTCCACCTGCACGAGCTGACCCAGCACGCGGACCTGGCGTTCTTCGTCCTCTTCTCCTCCGCGGCAGCCACCTTCGGCAGCGCCGGCCAGGGCAACTACGCCGCGGCCAACGCCTTCCTCGACGGCCTGGCACAGCACCGGCGCGCCCGGGGACTGCCCGCCACCTCCCTCGCCTGGGGGCTGTGGGAGCAGGCCAGCGACATGACCGGCCACCTCGCCGACACCGACCTGACCCGGATCAAACGGCAGGGCGCCGCCCTCCTCACCTCCGAACAGGGCCTGGAGCTCTACGACCTGGCCACCGCGGCCGACACGCCCCTGCTGGTCCCCGTACCGCTCGACACCGGATCACTGCGCCGGGAGGACGGCGCCGTGCCCGCCCTCTTCCGGGCGGTCGCCGCCGGGCACCGCCGCCCGCGCCGCGCCGCGTCCGGGCCCGCGGCCACCGACGGAACCACCCTGGTGGAGCGGCTCTCCGCTCTCCCGGCGGCGGAACGCAACGAGGCGCTCCTCGACCTGATCCGCACCCAGGCGGGCGGGGTGCTCGGCCACTCCTCCCCGGAACTCATCGACACCGGACGGGCGTTCCGGGACCTCGGCTTCGACTCGCTCACCGCGGTCGAGTTCCGCAACCGGCTGGGGACGAGCACCGGCAGGCGCTGGCCGGTGACCCTGGTCTTCGACCACCCGACGCCCGCCGCCCTCGCCGGCCACCTGGCGGCGAAGCTGTTCCCCGGTGGCGTCACCGGGGACACCGAGGGTGCCACCGGGGACACCGAGTCCGCGCCCGGCGGCCCGGACCGGCCCTCGGCGCAGGCCCCGGACGGCACCGCCCTCCTCGCGGAACTGGACCGGCTGGAGGCGGCGTTCGCCACCGCCGAGCCCGATGAGGCGACCCGCACCGGCGTCGCCGAGCGCCTGCGGACCCTGCTGTCGAAGCTCATGGAGAACCCCGCCCCGGCCGGTGCCACCGGCCCGGACGACGACGCCCCCGGGAAGTCGGTCACCGCGGAGTCACTGTTCGCCTACATCGACCAGAAGTACGGCAAGCACTGACCGTCCCGCCCCACCGCCCCGCTCGACCACTCACACAGGTGACACATCCCATGGAAAACGAAGAGAAGCTCCTGCAGTACCTCCAGCGGGTCACGGCCGACCTCGACCAGGCGCACGCCCGCCTGCGGGAGATCGAGGACTCGGCCCAGGAGCCGATCGCCGTCGTGGGCATGGGATGCCGCTACCCCGGCGGTGTCACCTCCCCGGACGAGCTGTGGGACCTGGTCACCTCGGACCGGGACGCGGTGTCCGCGTTCCCGTCCGGGCGCGGCTGGAAGCTGGACGAGCTGTTCGACCCGGACCCCGATCGTCCGGGCACCAGCTACGTCCGAGAGGGCGGCTTCCTCGACGACGCGGGCGGCTTCGACGCCGGGTTCTTCGGCATCTCCCCCCGCGAGGCCCTGGCCATGGACCCGCAGCAGCGGCTTTCCCTGGAGACGGCCTGGGAGGCGCTGGAACGGGCGGGCATCGACCCGTATGCGCTGCGCGGCAGCCGGACCGGCGTCTTCGTCGGATCCAGCGGCCAGGACTACGCGAACCTCCTGCGGCAGTCCGCGGACGACGTCGAGGGCTATGTGATGACGGGCAACACGCCGAGCGTGGTGTCCGGCCGCACGTCGTACACCCTCGGCCTGGAAGGCCCCGCGGTCACCGTCGACACCGCCTGCTCGTCGTCGCTGGTCGCCCTCCACCTGGCCTGCCACGCGCTGCGCCAGGGCGAGTGCACCCTGGCCCTGGCCGGCGGCGTGTCCGTCATGGCCGTCCCCAGTCTGTTCGTCGAGTTCAGCCGCCAGCGCGGCCTCGCTGCCGACGGCCGCTGCAAGTCCTTCGCCGCTGCGGCGGACGGCACCGGCTGGGCCGAAGGCGTCGGCATGCTGGCCCTCGAACGGCTCGCCGACGCCGAACGCAACGGGCACCGGGTGCTCGCGGTCGTCCGGGGCTCCGCGGTGAACCAGGACGGCGCCTCCAACGGCCTGACCGCGCCCAACGGGCCCGCGCAGCAGCGCGTCATCCGCCAGGCGCTGGCCAACGCCCGCCTCACCCCGCAGCAGGTCGACGCCGTCGAGGCGCACGGCACCGGCACCACCCTGGGCGACCCCATCGAAGCCCAGGCCCTCCTGGAGACCTACGGGCAGCAGCGGCCGGCCGGTCGCCCGCTGTGGCTCGGCTCGGTGAAGTCCAACTTCGGGCACGCCCAGGCCGCCGCGGGTGTCGCGGGCGTCATCAAGATGGTCATGGCGATGCGGCACGGCGTCCTGCCCCGCACCCTGCACGTCGACGCCCCCACACCGCACGTGGACTGGACCGACGGCGCCGTCGAACTGCTCACCGAGCCGGTCACCTGGCCGGAGACCGGCCAGCCGCGGCGCTCCGGCGTCTCCTCCTTCGGCGTCAGCGGCACCAACGCCCACGTCATCCTCGAACAGGCCCCCCACCAGGCACCCCACGCCGCGTCCGACGGCACCCCGGGCGCGGCCCCGTCCTCCCGCTCCGGGCAGCCCACTCTCCCCGACCCGGCCGAACACGCCGCCGCCGGCGCCGCCGCGGCGGAGAGCACCGGGACACCCGCGGACCACGACACCACCCCGGACCGCGCCCCACTGGTGCCCTGGACCCTGTCCGCACGCACCGAGGAAGCCCTGCGCGCCCAGGCCCGGCGCCTCGCCGACCACCTCGCCCGCACCCCGGACCTGTCCCCGGCGGCCGTCGGCCACGCCCTCGCGACCACCCGGACCCGCTTCGGCCACCGCGCCGCGATCGTGGCCGCCGATCGCGACCAGTACTCCGCCGCCCTCACCGCCCTCGCCGGCGGAGCGGACGCCGCCCCCGGCATGATCCGCGGCACGGCCGGCACCGGGAAGCTCGCGGTGCTCTTCACCGGTCAGGGGTCCCAGCGGCTCGGCATGGGCCGCGAACTGTACGCGCGGTACCCCGTCTTCGCCGCGGCGTTCGACGCGGTCTGCGCCGAGCTGGACCGGTACGCCGAACGCCCGCTGCGCGAGGTGGTGTTCGGTGCGGACGCGGAGCTGCTGGACCGCACCGGCTTCACCCAGCCCGCGCTCTTCGCCGTCGAGGTCGCGCTGTACCGGCTGACCGAGTCCTGGGGCATCACCCCCGACTACGTCGCCGGCCACTCGATCGGCGAACTGACCGCGGCCCACGTCGCGGGCGTGCTCTCCCTCGCCGACGCCGCCACCCTCGTCACCGCGCGCGCCCGCCTCATGCAGGGCCTGCCGCCCGGCGGCGCGATGGTGTCCGTCGCGGCCCCCGAGGACCGGGTACGGGCCGCCATCGACGAACTCACCGGCGACGGACCCGCCCGGATGGCGGTCGCCGCCGTCAACGGACCCGCCTCGGTCGTGGTCTCCGGCGACCCCGACCAGGTGCACCGCGTCGCGGAGACCCTCGCCGCGACCGGTGTGAAGACGAAGCAACTGCGCGTCAGCCACGCCTTCCACTCGCCGCACATGGACGCGATGCTCGCCGACTTCCGGCGGTTCGCCGGGATCCTCACCTACCACGCCCCGCGCATCCCGGTGATCTCGCACCTCACCGGGGACGTCGCCACCGCCGACGAACTGTGCTCCCCGGAGTACTGGGTGCGGCACGTCCGCGAAGCGGTGCGGTTCGCCGACGGCATCCGCGCCCTCGACGGCCTCGGCGTGACCCGGTACCTCGAACTGGGCCCCGACGGAACCCTCGCCGCCATGGCCCGCGACTGCCTCCCCGAGGACGGCCCGGCCGTGCTGGTGCCCGCCCTCCGCCGCGACCGGCCCGAGGAGCAGTCCCTCCTCGGCGCGGTCTGCACGCTCCACGTCCACGGCGTCACGCCCGACTGGGACACGGTCCTCCCCGGCGCCGGGGCGCACCCCGTCGAGCTGCCCACCTACGCCTTCCAGCACCGCCACTACTGGCCGACGCCGTCCCCCGACCGCACCGGTGACGTCGCCGCGGCCGGCCTGACCCGGGCCGAACACCCCCTCCTGGGCGCGGCCATCGGCCTGGCCGACGGTGACGGGCACCTCTTCACCGGACGGCTCGGCCTCGACACCCACCCGTGGCTCGCCGACCACACGATCGCCGGAACCGTGGTGGTCCCCGGCACAGCGATCCTGGAACTCGCCGTACGCGCCGGGGACCAGGCCGGCTGCAACCGCGTCGACGAACTGACCCTCGAAGCCCCCCTGGTGCTGCCCGCACACGCAGCGGTGCAACTCCAGATCTCGGTCGGCGCGCCCGACGGCACCGGGCGGCACCCGTTCCACCTGTACTCCCGGCCCGCCACGGGCGCGGCCGACCGGCCCTGGACCCGGAACGCCGCCGGAGCCCTCGGCCACCGCACCGGCACCCCGTCGCAGGACCTCGGCACCTGGCCCCCGGCCGACGCCGTCGAAGTGGGCGACATCCAGGCCGTGTACGACCGGCTCGCCGCGAGCGGCACCGCGTACGGCCCGGCCTTCCGCGGCCTGCGCGGCGTATGGCGACGTGGCGACGAGGTCTTCGCCGAGGTCGCCCTCCCGGCGGACGCCGAGGCCGACGCCGGCCACTTCGGCCTGCACCCGGCCCTCCTCGACGCGGCCCTCCACCCCGTCGGCATCGGCGGCGGACTCCTCGTCCGGGACACCGGCCAGGCCCGCATGCCCTTCGCCTGGAGCGGCGTGTCCCTGTACGCCGCCGGGGCCACCTCGCTCCGCGTCCATCTGCGGCCCGTCGGCGCCGACAGCATCGCCCTCGAAGCGGCCGACGGCACCGGAACCCCCGTCGCCTCGGTCGACGCCCTGGCGCTGCGCCCGGTCCCGGCCGAGCAGCTGACGGGGGAGCCGCTCACGGCGGGCGGGCACGGCGACTCGCTGTACCGCTTGGCGTGGCCGGCATGGGACGGGACGACGCAGGCGGCGAACCCGCACTCGAACCCGAACCCGCACTCGGACTCTGACTCGAACCCGGACCCGGCCGCGGGCTCCCGGGCCGTGCTCGGCGAGGGCGCGGAGAGCACCGCTCTGCTGGAGGCTCTGGGGCTTCCCGCGGTGTGCCCGGACCTGGACGCACTCTGCGCGGACGGTACGGCGCCGGATGTGGTGTTCTTCGCTTGCGACGCTGCCACGTTCGGTGCGGGCAAGGGAGCCGGTGCGGGCAGGGGAGCCGGTGCGGGCACGGGTGCCGGTGCGGGAATGGGCGCCGGTGTCGGCACGGGTGCCGGTGCAGGCACCGCCGACTCCGCCGTTGCTGCTGCCGGTGTTCGGGCTGCGACGCATCGCGTACTCGCGGTGGTGCAGTCGTGGCTGGCGGACGAGCGGTTTGCGTCGTCGCGTCTGGTGGTGATGACGCGGGGTGCGGTGGCGGTCGAACCGGGCGAGGGTGTCGTGGATCTGGCGCAGGCCGCGGTGTGGGGGCTGGTGCGCTCGGCGCAGTCGGAGCACCCGGACCGCCTGGTGCTGGCCGACCTGGATGCCGGCTCACTGGCGCACGACGGTGTGGGCCTGACCGGTGTGTTGGCGTCGGTGGTGGCTTCGGGCGAGCCGCAGGTTGCCCTTCGCACGGGTGCGGTGCATGTTCCGCGTCTGCTGCGTGCGGCGCCGGTGCCGTCGGATTCCGGGCCCGCCACCGCGTGGGATGCCGCGGGTACCGTGCTGGTCACGGGCGGTACGGGCGCGTTGGGTTCGGCCGTGGCCCGGCACCTGGTGGCCGAGCACGGGGTGCGGCACCTGGTGCTGACCAGCCGTCGTGGCTTCGAGGCGCCGGGCGCGGCGGAGCTGCGGGAAGAGCTGGCCGGTCTCGGCGCGCAGGTGACGATCGCGGCCTGTGATGCGGCGGACCGCACGGCCCTGGCCGCTGTCCTGGCGGACATCCCGGCCGAGGCACCCCTCACCGGTGTGGTGCACACGGCCGGTGTGCTGGACGACGGTGTGGTGTCCGCTCTGACGCCGGAGCGGCTGGACACCGTGCTGCGGGCGAAGGCCGACGCCGCGCTGTACCTGCACGAGCTGACCCAGGACAGGGACCTGTCGGCTTTCGTGCTGTTCTCCTCGGCGGCCGGACTGCTGGGTGCGGCCGGGCAGGGCAACTACGCCGCCGCCAACGCCTTCCTGGACGGCCTGGCCTCGTACCGGACGGCCAACGGCCTGCCGGGCCAGTCCCTCGCCTGGGGCCTGTGGGGCCAGAGTGGCGGGATGACGGGCGGGTTGTCCGAGGCCGATGTGTCGCGGATGGCGCGCGCCGGGCTGCGCCCGCTGTCCGAGGCGGAGGGGCTGGCGTTGCTCGACGCGGCCCGAGCGGCCGGCCACGCCGTCCTCGCCCCCGTCCACCTGGACCCCGCGTCCTTCTCCCACGGCCCCGGACTGCCCGCTGTCCTGCGCTCCCTCGTCCGCACCCCGGCCCGCCGGGCCGCGGCCCGCACGGGACCGGCTTCGAGGGGCGACAGCACCGACGCCGAGCGCTTGACGGACCGCCTCACGCGGTCCTCCGCGGCGGAACGTGACCGGATCCTGCTCGACCTGGTGCGCACCCGCGCGGCGGCCGTGCTCGGACACGACGGCCCCGACGCGGTGCCCGCCGAGACCGGCTTCCTCGACGCGGGATTCGACTCGCTCACCGCCGTCGAGATGCGCAACGCCCTGCACGCCGCCACCGGGCTGCGGCTCGACCCGACGCTGCTGTTCGACTACCCGACCCCGCTCGCCCTCGCCCAGCACCTCCGTGACGCACTCGTCGGCGAGGCGCCGGAGCCGCTGCGCCCGTCCCTGCCGGCGACACCTGCCACCGACGACGACCTGATCGCCATCGTCGGCATGAGCTGCCGCTACCCGGGCGGCGTCACCACGCCGGACGAGCTGTGGGAACTGCTGGCGGCGGGCGGTGACGGGGTCTCGGAGTTCCCCACCGACCGCGGCTGGCCGATCGACCGGCTCTTCGACACGGATCCGAACGCCGCCGGGACCAGCTATGTGCGGGAAGGCGGCTTCCTGCACGACGCGACCGAGTTCGACGCCGGGTTCTTCGGCATCTCGCCGCGTGAGGCACTGGCGATGGACCCGCAGCAGCGACTGCTGCTGGAAACCTCCTGGGAGGCCTTCGAACGGGCCGGCATCGACCCGCAGTCCGTGCGCGGCAGCCGCACCGGCGTCTTCGCCGGCGTGATGTACCACGACTACGGCGCACGGCTCCACACCATCCCCGAGGGGCTCGAAGGACTGCTCGGCAACGGCAGTGCCAGCAGCGTGGTGTCGGGGCGGGTCGCCTACACGCTGGGTCTGGAGGGCCCGGCGCTCACCGTGGACACCGCGTGCTCGTCGTCGCTGGTCACCCTGCACCTCGCGGCGCAGTCGCTGCGACAGGGGGAGTGCTCCCTGGCTCTGGCCGGTGGCGTGACGGTGATGTCGACGCCAGGAGTCTTCGTGGAGTTCAGCCGTCAGCGGGGTCTGGCGGCGGACGGCCGGTGCAAGTCCTTCGCGGACGCGGCGGACGGTACGGGCTGGGCCGAAGGAGCCGGCGTTCTGCTTCTGGAGCGGCTGTCGGACGCCCGTCGGAACGGTCATCCGGTGCTGGCGGTGGTGCGGGGTTCCGCGGTCAATCAGGACGGTGCGTCCAGTGGGTTGACGGCGCCGAACGGTCCGTCGCAGCAGCGCGTCATCCGGCAGGCGCTGGGGAACGCCGGGCTGTCCGCCGAGCAGGTGGATGCGGTGGAGGCGCACGGTACCGGCACGACGCTGGGTGATCCGATCGAGGCGCAGGCGTTGCTTGCGACCTATGGTCAGGGGCGTGTGGCGGAGCGGCCTTTGTGGCTGGGTTCGGTGAAGTCGAACCTGGGACACACCCAGGCAGCTGCGGGCGTTGCGGGTGTCATCAAGATGGTGCAGGCCATGCGGCACGGGGTGCTCCCGCAGACGCTTCATGTCGACCAGCCGTCGTCGAAGGTCGACTGGTCGGCCGGCGCGGTGCGGTTGCTGACCGAGTCGGTGGCGTGGCCGGAGAGCGGCGAGGCCCGACGGGCGGGGGTGTCCTCGTTCGGCGTGAGCGGCACCAACGCGCACGTCATCCTCGAGGCCGTTCCCGCAGCCGCCGTCCCTGCGGAAGCCGTTCCCGGGAAAGCTGCCCCCACGCCGGACCAACCGGAACACCTGGAGACGGCGGACGACCGCACCGACGGGGGCTCCGTCCTTCCGCTGGTGTTCTCGGCGCGGGGGGCGGAGGCTCTGGAGGCACAGGCGCGGCAGTTGGCCCCGTTGCTGGAGGCCGGGACCGCCATGTCGCCGGTGGATGTGGGGTATTCGCTGGTGTGTGGTCGTGCGGGGCTGGAGCATCGTGCGGTGGTGTTGGGGGCCGGTCGTGAGGGGCTGGTTTCGGGTCTGTCGGTGTTGGCCGGTGGTGATGCCGGTGCCGGTGTGGTGCGGGGTGTGGCCGGTTCTGGTGCCGGTGCTGGTGTGGTGTGGGTTTTCCCTGGTCAAGGTTCGCAGTGGATCGGGATGGCCGAGCAGTTGTGGGGCTCTTCATCCGTCTTCCGGGGGCGGTTGGAGGAGTGTGGTGCTGCGTTGGATCCGTTGACGGGTTGGTCGTTGACGGATGTGGTGCGGGGTGTCGACGGCAGCCCGCAGTTGGATCGGGTGGATGTGGTCCAGCCGGTGTTGTGGGCGGTGATGGTCTCCCTTGCGGAGGTGTGGCGCTCGCACGGAGTCGAGCCTGCCGCTGTGGTGGGGCATTCCCAGGGTGAGATCGCCGCTGCCTGCGTCGCTGGGGCGTTGAGTCTGGAGGACGGCGCCCGTGTGGTGGCGTTGCGCAGCCGCCTGATCGCGGAGATGGCGGGGGATGGCGGGATGTTGTCCGTCGCGCTCCCGGTCGATGAGGTCACCAAGGCGCTGGCGGATTCGGGTTCGGGTTCGGCGGTGTCGGTTGCGGCGGTGAATGGTCCGTCGTCGGTGGTGCTGTCGGGCGAGCGTGAGGCCCTGTTGGAGCTCCAGGCGCGGTGGGAGGCCGAGGGTGTCCGGGCGCGGATGGTCCCGGTTGATTACGCCTCGCACTCGGTGCAGGTGGAGCAGATCGAGGACCGGCTGCGTGAAGTGCTCGCGTCCATCCGTCCGGTGTCGGGGCAGGTGCCGTTCTATTCGGCGCTGACCGGTGGTCTGGTCGATGGTGCGGAGCTGGACGGCGGCTATTGGTACCGGAATCTGCGTGAGACGGTGCGGTTCGATCAGGCCACCCGGTCTGTCCTCGACGCGGGTTACCGCACGTTCATTGAGGTCAGTGCGCATCCGGTGCTGTTGATGGGGGTGCAGGAGACCGCTGACGCGGTCGACCGTCAGGTGACCGCTGTGGGTACCCTGCGGCGTGGTGAGGGTGGCCCGGAGCGGTTGCTGACCTCCCTGGCGGAGGCCTGGTGCGCCGGCATCGACGTCGACTGGGGCACGGTGTTCGAGGGCACGGGCGCGCGCCGCGTGGACCTGCCCACCTACCCCTTCCAACGCCGCCGCTACTGGCTCGACGCAGTTCAGAGCGCGGCCGACGTGGGTGCGGCCGGCATGGTTCCGGCCGACCACCCTCTGCTGGGCGCGGCCACCGAGGTGGCGGAGGCCGATTCGTACCTCTTCACCGGTCGGCTGTCGCTTCGCTCGCACCCGTGGCTTGCGGACCACGCGGTGTGGGGCACCGTACTGCTGCCGGGCACGGCCTTCGTCGAGTTGGTTACCCGGGCCGGGGACGAGATCGGTGGCGCCCGCATCGAGGAGCTCACCCTCGAAGCCCCGCTCACCATCCCGGAACAGGGCTTGATCCGATTGCAGTTGGTGGTCGGCGCCGCGGACGAAACAGGGCGCCGCACGGTGACCGTGCACTCCTGCACCGAAGCATCGGCCGAGAGCGGTGAGGAGCAGCTGTGGACCCGGCATGCCAGTGGTGTGCTCTCCGCAGACGACCGGTCCGCTGCGTTCGACCTGCGTACCTGGCCCCCCGCCGACGCCGAGGAGGTGCCCGTCGAGGGCGCCTACGAGCGTTTCGCCGACGCCGGCTATGTCTACGGCGACGTCTTCCAGGGACTGGAGCGGGTCTGGCGGCGCGGCGAGGACCTCTTCGCCGAACTGGCGCTGCCCGAGGAAACAGCGGGGGAGGCGGCCCGGTTCGGTCTGCACCCGGCGCTGCTGGACGCCGCTCTGCATGCCTTCGCGCTCGCACATGAGGGTGAGGCACACCTGCCGTTCGAATGGCGGGGTGTGTCGCTCCATGCCACCGGTGCGTCCTCGCTGCGGGTGCAGCTCTCACCGGGCGCTCAGGGTTCGTTGTCCCTGACGGTTGCGGACGCTGCCGGTGACCCGGTGGCCTCGGTCGACGCACTCTCCTTGCGTCCGGTCTCCAACGAGCAGATCCAGGCGGCGCGGCGCGGGTCGCAGGACGCACTGTTCCGCGTCGACTGGCAGCCACTGACCACGACCGAGGTCGATGCCTCGGCGCATCGTTGGGCGGTGATGGGCGCTGACGACTCCGAGCTGAGCGCGGCCCTGAGGGCACACGGCGGTTCGCCCCAACTGGTGGACGACCTGGAGGGATTTGCTTCTGGCCCGGTGCCCGATGTCGTCATCGTGCCCTGCGTCGATACCCCTTCCGGTGTCGGTACGGCGTCCGACGTGCGGGCCGCGACGCGTCGCGTGCTGGCGTTGGTGCAGTCGTGGTTGGCGGATGAGCGGTTTGCGTCGTCGCGTCTGGTGGTGGTGACGCGGGGTGCGGTGGCGGTTGATCCGGTGGAGGGTGTTGCGGATCTGACGCATGCGGCGGTGTGGGGTCTGGTGCGTTCGGCGCAGTCGGAGAACCCCGACCGGTTCGTACTGGTCGACCTCGACACCGGTCTCGACACCGACTCCGGGGCGGACATGGGTGCAGCCCTGGCTGGGGTGGTGGTGTCGGGTGAGCCGCAGGCCGCGGTGCGCGCGGGTGCCGTGCGAGTGCCGAGGCTGGTGCGGGCGGAGGCTGCGTCGCCGGCCGAGGATTCCGCGGCCTGGGACGCTGCGGGTACGGTGCTGGTGACCGGTGGTACGGGTGCGTTGGGTTCGTTGGTGGCCCGTCATCTGGTGGTGGAGCACGGTATCCGGCACCTGGTGTTGACCAGCCGTCGTGGGGCGGATGCGCCGGGTGCTGGGGAGCTTCAGCAGGAGCTCACTGATCTCGGTGCACAGGTGCGCATCGCCGCGTGCGATGCCGCGGACCGCACGGCCCTGGCCGCTGTCCTGGCGGATATTCCGGCCGAGGCTCCCCTCACGGGCGTGGTGCACACAGCGGGGGTCCTGGACGACGGTGTCGTTGCGTCCTTGACGCCGGAGCGGCTGGACAGCGTCCTGCGTCCGAAGGTGGACGCGGCGCTGAACCTTCATGACCTGACGCGGGACATGGACTTGTCCGCGTTCGTGTTGTTCTCCTCGGCGGCCGGTCTGCTGGGTGCGGCCGGGCAGGGCAACTACGCCGCCGCCAACGCCTTCGTGGACGGTCTGGCCCGGCATCGGAAAGCCCAGGGCCTGCCCGGTCAGTCCCTCGCCTGGGGCCTGTGGGCCCAGGACAGCGGTGTGAGCCGGAGCAGCGGCATGACCGGTCATCTCGATGAGGACGCCCTGCGGCGGCTGACGCGCATGGGGCTGGCTCCGCTCTCCACCGAGCAGGGACTCGAGCTGTTCGACGGCGCCTGTGCCCTGGACGAAGCCCTCGTGGCGCCCGTCATGCTCAACACCGGCGCCTTGCGCGCCCAGGTGGGAGCGTCCGCGGCTCCCGCGCTGCTGCGCGGCCTGGTGCGGACTCCCGCCCGACGGAAGGCCCGGTCCGTCACGGAAACCGGTACGTCACTGCAGGCTCGCCTCACGGCTGTGTCCGCGGCCGAGTCGGATCGCCTCCTGCTCGACCTGGTCCGTACGCATGCGGCGGCGGTCCTGGGGCACGCGTCCGCCGCGAGCATTGAACCGGACCGCGCCTTCCGGGAGTTCGGGGTCGACTCGCTGACCGCCGTCGAGCTGCGGAACCGGCTGAGCACGGCCACCGGTCTGTCGCTCCCCGCGACCCTGGTGTTCGATCACCCGAACCCCGAGACGCTGGCCGCGTTCCTCAAGGACACCCTGCTGGAATCCGCACCCGCGGCACCCGTGGCGGCGTCGGCGCCTGTCCCGGCCACCGACGACGACCTCATCGCGATCGTCGGGATGAGCTGCCGGTTCCCCGGGGGAGTCACCTCCCCCGAGGAGCTGTGGCAGCTCGTCGCGGAGGGGAGCGATGCCGTCTCCGCGTTCCCGACCGACCGCGGCTGGGTCCTCGACGGCCTCTACGACCCCGATCCCGAGAACCGTGGAACCTCCACCACGTTCGAGGGCGGCTTCCTCTACGACGCCGCCGAGTTCGACGCGGAGTTCTTCGGCATTTCCCCGCGTGAGGCGCTGGCGATGGACCCGCAGCAGCGGCTGCTGCTGGAGACCTCGTGGGAGGCGCTGGAGCGGGCGGGCATCGATCCGCACTCGGTGCGCGGCAGCCGGACCGGTGTCTTCGCCGGCCTGATGTACCACGACTACGGGGCACGGCTGCACAGCGTGCCGGAGGGCGTCGAAGGGTACGTCGGCAACGGCAGCGCGGGCAGTGTCGCCACCGGCCGGATCGCGTACACGCTGGGCCTGGAGGGACCGGCGGTCACCGTCGACACCGCGTGCTCCTCGTCGCTGGTGGCCCTGCACCTGGCGGCGCAGTCGCTGCGGCAGGGCGAGTGCTCGATGGCGCTGGTGGGCGGTGCCACGGTGCTCGCCACTCCCGATGTCTTCGTGGAGTTCAGCCGTCAGCGGGGTCTGGCCGCGGACGGCCGCTGCAAGGCGTTCGCCGGTGCCGCGGACGGCACGGGCTGGGCCGAGGGTGTGGGCATGCTGCTGGTGGAGCGGCTGTCCGATGCCCGTCGGAACGGCCACCCGGTCCTGGCGGTGGTGCGCGGTTCGGCGGTGAACCAGGACGGTGCGTCCAACGGCCTGACGGCCCCGAACGGCCCCTCCCAGCAGCGCGTCATTCGGCAGGCGCTTGCCAACGCGCGGCTGTCCGCCGAGCAGGTGGACGCCGTCGAGGCGCACGGCACGGGGACGACGCTGGGCGACCCGATCGAGGCCCAGGCCCTGCTGGCCACCTACGGGCAGGCACGGCCCGTCGAACGACCGCTGCGCCTCGGCTCGGTGAAGTCGAACCTGGGACACACACAGGCGGCCGCAGGAGTCGCCGGGGTCATCAAGATGGTCATGGCGATGCGCCACGGGATCCTGCCGCAGACCCTGCACGTCGACGCACCGACCCCCCATGTGGACTGGTCGGCCGGCGCGGTGGAGCTGCTGACCCGGCCGATGGACTGGCCGGACACCGGGCAGCCGCGCCGAGCGGGCGTCTCGTCCTTCGGAGTGAGCGGCACCAACGCCCACGTCATCCTCGAAGGGGCCCCGGTCACCGACCGACCCACGGACACCGGGCAGTCGGAAGACCTCCCGGACGCGCTGTTCTCCCCGGTCCCGTGGGTCCTGTCGGCACGTACCCCTGCCGCGCTGTCCGCCCAGGCCCGACAGCTGGCGTCGTTCCTCGCGTCGCGGCCCGACTGCGACCTCGCAGCCGTCGGCCGGGCGCTCGCCACCACACGCGCGCTGTTCCGGCACCGCGCCGTCGTGTTCGCCGATGACAGGGACTCCGTCCTCGACGCACTCACCGCGACCGCCGACGGTCATGACGCGCCCGGCGTCGTCCGGGCCGAAGCGCACACCACCGGTGGTGCGGTGTGGGTGTTCCCGGGCCAGGGGCCGCAGTGCGCCGGCGTGGCACGGGACCTGTGGGAGTCGTCCCCTGTGTTCCGGGAGCGTCTGGCGCAGTGTGCCGCGGCGCTGGACCCGCTGACGGACTGGTCGTTGACCGATGTGGTGCGCGGTGCCGACGGCAGCCCGTCGCCGGACCGGGCGGATGTGGCCCAGCCGCTGCTGTGGGCGGTCACGGTCTCCCTCGCGGAGGTGTGGCGCTCGCACGGTGCGGAGCCCGCCGCGGTGGTCGGGCAGGCCCAGGGCGAGATCGCCGCCGCGTGTGTGGCGGGCGCGCTGAGCCTGGACGACGGCGCACGCATGATCGCCCTGGGCAGCCGCCTGCGGAACGGGACGGCCGAGCGGACGGACCCGACGGCACAGGCCGCGCAGAGCGAGGAGGCGCCGACCCTCGTCCGACCGGGCACGGCACAGGTGCCGTTGTACTCGGCACTGACCGGTGGCCGGATCGACGGCGAGGAACGGGACGCCGGCCACTGGTACCGGAGCATGCACGAGACGGCGGACCTCGCCGGTGTCACCACGTCCCTGCTGGACGCCGGCTTCGCCGCGTTCATCGAGGTCAGCACCCATCCGGTCCTCCTGGAGGAACTGCGCCGGGCCGCCCTCGCCGAGGACCGGGCGGTGACCGTCATCGGCACCCTCGACGACGGCTCCGACGCCCCGCAGCGCATCCTCACCGCCCTGGCCGAGGCCCACGTCCACGGCATCACCGTCGACTGGCAGCCCCTGTTCGGGGGCGCGGCCGTGCGCCGGGTCGACCTGCCCACCTACCCCTTCCAGCGGGAGCGGTACTGGCTCGACGCCTCCGTTCCCGTCGGCGCCGAACCGACGGCCGGCCGCGGCCAGGACGCCGCGGAGAGCCGCTTCTGGGAGGCGGTGGAGCGGGAGGACGTGGCCGAACTCGCCGGCACCCTGGCGATCGACGACGGCGCACAGGCCACGCTCAGCCCGCTGGTGCAGGCCCTCTCCTCCTGGCGGCGCCGCCACCGGGGCCAGGCGGCCGCGGACGCCTGGCGGTACCGCGAGACGTGGCAGCAGCTCGGCGACGCCCCGGCCGGTGCCCTGACGGGCACCTGGCTGGTGGTGACCCCGCCCGGGCACCACGACGACGAGCTGGTCACCGCGGCCGTGCAGGCACTCACCGAACACGGTCTGCGGGTGGTCCGGGCCGAGCTCACCGAGGCCGACCTCGACCGGACCGGCCTCACCGGCCGGCTGACCGGCCTGGCCGGAGCGGAGAACGGCACGGATGCGGCCGACGGTCCGTCCGCTTCCTTCCGGGGCGTGCTCTCCCTGCTCGCGCTCGCCGAGGAACCGGTCGAGAAGCACCCGGCCACCCCGGTCGGCTTCGCGCTCTCCGTCACACTCGTCCAGGCCCTGGACGACGCGGGCATCCGGGCACCGCTGTGGTGCGCGACCCGTGGCGCCGTCGGAGCCGGTGCGCCGGACTCCGCGGTCCGGCCCGCCCAGGCTCTGATCTGGGGATTCGGCCGGGTCGCCGCCCTGGAGTACCCGCAGCAGTGGGGCGGCCTCGTCGACCTGCCCGGCTCACTCGACGCCCGGGGCCGGTCCCGGCTGCGCGGCGTGCTGTCCGGCATCGGTGCCGAGGACCAGCTCGCCGTCCGCCCGTCCGGGGTCCTCGCACGACGGCTGGAGAACGCACCGCTGGGCGCCGCCACCGCGGCACGCGCCTGGACGCCGTCGGGCACGGTGCTGATCACCGGCGGCACCGGCGCCCTGGGCGCGCACACCGCCCGCTGGCTGGCCCGCAACGGCGCGGAGCACCTCCTGCTGGTCAGCCGACGCGGACCCGGGGCACCCGGCGCGGCGGAGCTGGAGGCGGAACTCGCGGCGACCGGCGCCCGCGTCACCGTGGCCGGCTGCGATGTCACCGACCGGGACGCGCTGGAACGGCTCCTGGCGTCGGTGCCGGAGGAATTCCCGCTCACCGCGGTGATGCACACCGCCGCGGCCCTCGACGACGGCATGATCGGCACGCTCACACCCGCACAGCTCGACCGGGCCCTGGCCGCCAAGGCCCGCGCCGCCGCCCACCTGCACGAACTCACCCGGGACAAGGAGCTGTCCGCGTTCGTCCTCTTCTCCTCGGTGGCCGGCACGATCGGCGCCTCCGGGCAGGGGAACTACGCGCCGGGCAACGCCTACCTGGACGCGCTGGCCCGGCACCGCCGGGAGGCGGGACTCCCCGCCACCTCGGTGGCCTGGGGCGCCTGGGACGGCGACGGCATGGCCGAAGGATCGTTCGGGGAGAAGCTGGACCGGCACGGGCTGTCGTCCATGGACCCCGAGTCGGCCACGGCGGCGCTGCAACGCGCCCTGGACCACGACGAGACCTGCGTCATGATCGCGGACATCGCCTGGGAACGGTTCTCCGTCGCCCTGACCGCGACCCGGCCGAACCCGTTCATCGCCGGCCTCCCCGACGTCGCGCGGCTCACCGAAGCCGGCACCGGCACCGGTGCGGGCACCCGGGAGGAACGGCCTGAACTGGTACGCAAGCTGGCCGCCACCCCGGCCGCCGGACGGCGCGCCCTGCTCGTGGACGCGGTCCGCGCCCAGGCGGCGAACGTCCTCGGATACGCCTCGCAGGACGCCATCCGGGGCGACCGGGCGTTCCGGGAACTCGGACTCGACTCGGTCACCGCGGTCGAACTGCGCAACCGGCTCGGCGTCCTCACCGGTCTCCGCCTGCCTGCCGGGCTGGTCTTCGACTACCCGAACCCCGTGGCCGTCGCCGACTACCTGACCGGGGAACTCGTCGTGGAGATGGACCCGGACACCGGCGAGCAGCCGTCGTCCGCCTCGGCCCTCGACGACTTCGAACGGCTCGAGGCGGTCCTCGACGGCATGGACCGGGACAGCGCCGTACGCACCAGGATCCTGATGCGTATGCAGACGCTCGTCTCGCAATGGCGGGACGCCGGGGACACCGAGCCGGGAACGGATTCCGCCGAGGACCTGAGCGCGGCAACCGACGACGAGATGTTCGACATCATCAGCAAGAAGTTCGGCATTTCCTGACAGCGGACGCACGTCGCTGATTGACATGTCGAGATCCCACGTACGGAGATTCTGATGGGGAATGAAGAAAAGCTTCGTTACTTCCTCAAGCGAGTAACGGCCGACCTGGAACAGGCGCACGAGCGTCTGCGAGTGATGGACGCGAAGGACCAGGAGCCCATCGCGATCGTCAGCATGAGCTGCCGGTTCCCGGGCGGCGTGAGCTCGCCCGAGGAGCTGTGGCAGCTGCTCGCCGCGGGCGGTGACGGGATTTCCGACTTCCCGGACAACCGCGGCTGGGATCTGGACGCCCTGTACGACCCGGACCCCGACAACCCGGGCACCAGCTATGTGCGCCGGGGCGGCTTCCTGGACGACGCGGCCGGATTCGACGCCGCGTTCTTCGGTATGTCCCCGCGCGAAGCCGTCGCGACGGATCCGCAGCAGCGGCTGCTGCTGGAAGCCTCCTGGGAGGCGCTGGAGCGGGCCGGAATCGACCCCGGCACGCTGCGCGGCAGCCGGGTCGGCGTCTTCACCGGCACCAACGGCCAGGACTACGGAGCCACTCTGGAGCGCTCCTCCGAAGAGGCCGAGGGATACCTCATGACCGGCGCGTCCGCCAGCGTCATGTCGGGCCGGGTCTCGTACACCCTGGGTCTGGAGGGCCCGGCGGTCACCGTGGACACCGCCTGCTCGTCATCGCTCGTCGCACTGCACCTCGCGGCACAGGCGCTGCGCAAGGGCGAGTGCTCGATGGCCCTGGCCGGCGGTGTCACCGTCATGGGCACTCCCAGCATCTTCGTGGCCTTCAGCCGTCAGCGCGGCCTGGCGGCCGACGGTGCCTGCAAGTCCTTCGCGGACGGCGCGGACGGCACCGGCATGGCCGAGGGACTCGGCATCCTCCTCCTCGAACGCCTCTCCGACGCCGAGCGGAACGGGCACCCGGTCCTGGCGGTGCTGCGCGGTTCGGCGGTGAACCAGGACGGTGCGTCGAACGGACTCACCGCACCCAACGGCCCCGCCCAGCAGCGCGTCATCCAGCAGGCCCTGACGAACGCCCGCCTGACACCCGAGCAGGTGGATGCGGTGGAGGCGCACGGCACGGGGACGACGCTGGGTGACCCGATCGAGGCGCAGGCGTTGCTGGCGACTTATGGTCAGGGGCGTGTGGCGGAGCGTCCGTTGTGGCTGGGTTCGGTGAAGTCGAACCTGGGTCACACGCAGGCGGCCGCGGGTGTCGCGGGTGTCATCAAGATGGTGCTGGCGATGCGGCACGGGGTGCTCCCGCAGACCCTCCATGTCGACCGGCCCTCGGCCCAGGTGGACTGGTCGGCCGGCGCGGTCGAGCTGCTGACCGAGGCCGTCGCCTGGCCCGAGACCGGTGAACCGCGCCGGGCGGGCGTCTCGTCGTTCGGCGTGAGCGGCACCAATGCCCACGTCATCCTGGAGCAGGCACCTGGGGCAACCGAGGCGCCCGAGGCACCCGGGGCACCTGAGGCACCTGAGGCACCGGAATCGTCACCTGCCGGCGCTTCCTCCTCGGTGATGCCGTGGGTGTTGTCCGCGCGGAGTGTGGAGGCGTTGCGGGCGCAGGCGGGCCGGCTGGTTGCGTTGTTGGAGGACGAGCCGGGCCTGTCGGTTGCGGATGTGGGCTTGTCGTTGGCGATGTCGCGGGCTGCGTTGGAGCAGCGTGCGGCGGTGGTGGTGTCGGCCGGTCGTGAGGCGGGGCTTGCTGCTTTGACCGCTTTGGCGTCGGGTGGTGTGGCGCCGGGTGTGGTGGAGGGTGTTGCGGGTTCGGGGAAGTTGGCGGTGTTGTTCACCGGTCAGGGTTCCCAGCGTTTGTCGATGGGCCGTGAGCTGTATGAGCGTTTCCCGGTGTTCGCGGAGGCGTTTGACGCTGTCTGTGGTGAGCTGGATCGGCATCTGGAGCGTCCGCTGCGGGATGTGGTGTTCGGTGCTGATGCCGGGGTGCTGGACGGTACTGGGTGGGCTCAGCCTGCGTTGTTCGCTCTTGAGGTGGCGTTGTTCCGCCTGGTGGAGTCGTGGGGTGTGCGGCCGGAGTTTGTGGCCGGTCATTCGGTGGGCGAGCTGAGCGCTGCGCATGTGGCGGGTGTGTTGTCCCTGGCCGATGCCGCGGTGCTGGTGGCGGCGCGTGCGCGGTTGATGCAGGCTCTGCCGGAGGGTGGGGCGATGGTGGCCATCGCTTCTTCCGAGGCCGAGGTGTGTGAGGCGATTGCGGATGTCTCGGGTGTCTCTGTCGCGGCCGTCAATGGGCCCCGTGCGGTGGTGATCTCCGGTGACGCGGATGCGGTGCTGGAGGTAACTGAGCGCTTCTCCGTGGCTGGGGTGAAGACGTCGCGTCTGCGGGTGAGTCATGCGTTCCACTCGGCTCACATGGACGGGATGCTCGACGCGTTCCGGTCGGTGGTGGAGAAGCTGTCGTTCGAGGCGCCGCGGATTCCGGTGGTCTCCAACCTCACCGGCACTCTCGCCACTACGGATGAACTGTGCTCGGCGGAGTACTGGGTGAGGCATGTCCGTGAGGCGGTGCGGTTCGCCGACGGCATCCATGCCCTCCACACCGAAGGGGTGTCGCGGTTCCTGGAGCTGGGGCCGGACGGTGTGCTGACCGCCATGGCGCGGGAGTCCCTGCCCGAGGACAGCCAGGCTCTGCTCGTCCCGGCGCTGCGCCGCGACCGGTCGGAGGCGGAAACACTGCTGGGCGCCGTCTCCGGCCTGCACGTCCACGGTGTGGAGATCGACTGGCGGGCGGTGTTCGCGGGCACCGGTGCCCGTCGCATCGACTTGCCGACGTACCCCTTCCAGCACGAGCACTACTGGCCGAAGGACTCTCTCCTTTCGTCCGGAGACGCCACGACGCTGGGTCTGAGCGCCACTGACCACCCGCTCCTCGGGGCGGTCACGTCCCTGGCCAACGACGAAGGGCTGCTTCTCACCGGACTCCTCTCGCTCCGTACACACCCCTGGCTCGCCGATCACGCCGTGATGGGCTCCGCCGTGCTGCCCGGCACCGCGTTCTTGGAGCTCGCTGTTCAGGCCGCTGATCTGGTGGGGTGTGAGCGGGTTGAGGAGTTGACTTTGGAGGCGCCGTTGGTGTTGCCGGGGTCGGGTGGGGTGCAGGTGCAGGTTTCGGTGGGTGCGGTGGATGAGGGTGGGCGTTGTGCGTTCGCTCTGTTCTCGCGTTCTGCGGATTCTGCCGATTCTGTTGGTTTGGGTGTGGGTTCGTGGGTGCGGCATGCCAGTGGGTTTTTGGCTGGTGGTGGTGTGGTGCCGTTGGTGGATGTGGTGTGGCCTCCGGTGGGGGCTGAGTCGGTGGTGTTGGAGGGGTTGTATGAGGGTTTTGCTGGTGCGGGGTTGGTGTATGGGGAGGCGTTTCGTGGGTTGAGGGGTGTGTGGCGGCGTGGTGAGGAGACGTTTGCTGAGGTGGTGTTGCCGGAGCTGATTGCTTCGGATGCTGGTGGTTTTGGTGTGCATCCGGCGTTGCTTGATGCTGCGTTGCATGCGTTGGGTGTGGGTGGTTTGGAGGGGGAGGGGCAGGCGCGTCTTCCGTTTGCGTGGGGTGGGGTGTCGTTGCATGCTGCGGGTGCTTCGGTGCTGCGGGTGCGGTTGGCTCCGGTGGGGACCGACGCGGTTTCCCTCCACGCCGTCGACACCACCGGTGCACCGGTCTGCACCGTGGAATCCCTCGTACTCCGCCCGGTCTCACGCCACCAGATCACCCGTGGCGACAACGAGTCGCTGTACCGCATGGACTGGCAGCCCCTGAAGGCTTCTGCTGCCCCTGAGCCGTCGACTCGCAGCTGGGCCGTGCTGGGTGACGACCACCTCGGACTGGTCGCTGAGAGCGGTGCTTCCCTGGGTGCGGCCATCCCGGTCGCGGACCTGGAGAATCTTGCGGCACTCGACGAGATCCCGGACACGGTGGTCGTGACCGCCCTGGACGGCGTCGGGCATCACGCACTCTCCGGCGCGCACTCCGAGGCGCCGGAGATCGTCGCCTCAGGTCTCCGTACGGCAACCGGCCGCATGCTAGACCTGCTGCAGTCGTGGTTGGCGGATGAGCGGTTTGCGTCGTCGCGTCTGGTGGTGGTGACGCGGGGTGCGGTGGCGGTTGATCCGGTGGAGGGTGTTGCGGATCTGGCGCATGCGGCGGTGTGGGGTCTGGTGCGTTCGGCGCAGTCGGAGAACCCCGACCGGTTCGTACTGGTCGACCTCGACCTCGACACCGACACCGACACCGACCTCGGCCTCGACACCGACTCCGAGTCCGACTCCGGGGCGGACATGGGTGCAGCCCTGGCCGGTGTGGTGGCGTCGGGTGAGCCGCAGGCCGCGGTGCGCGCGGGCACAGTACGGGTCCCCCGACTGGTGCGTGCGGCGTTGCCCTCGAATCCTGAGCCTTCGACGGCCTGGGATGCTGCGGGTACGGTGTTGGTGACCGGTGGTACGGGTGCGTTGGGTTCGTTGGTGGCCCGTCATCTGGTGGTGGAGCACGGTATCCGGCACTTGGTGCTGACCAGCCGTCGTGGCGTGGATGCGCCGGGTGCTGGGGAGCTTCAGCAGGAGCTGACTGCTCTTGGTGCGCAGGTGCGCATCGCCGCGTGTGATGCGGCGGACCGCACGGCCCTGGCTGCTGTCTTGGCGGACATTCCGGCCGAGGCTCCCCTCACGGGCGTGGTGCACACAGCGGGGGTCTTGGACGACGGTGTCGTTGCGTCCTTGACGCCGGAGCGGCTGGACACGGTCCTGCGTCCGAAGGTGGATGCGGCGCTGAACCTTCATGACCTGACGCGGGATATGGACTTGTCCGCGTTCGTGTTGTTCTCCTCGGCGGCCGGTTTGCTGGGTGCGGCCGGGCAGGGCAACTACGCCGCTGCCAATGCCCTCCTCGACGCTCTCGCGCAGCACCGTCGGGCCCAGGGCCTGCCGGGGCAGTCCCTCGCCTGGGGCCTGTGGGCTCAGGACAGTGGTGTGAGCCGGAGCAGCGGCATGACCGGCGGCCTGTCGGAGGCCGATGTGGCGCGCATGGCGCGAGCGGGGATGCGTCCGTTGTCCCAGGTGGAAGGGCTGGCGTTGCTCGACGCGGCCCGAGCCACTGACCATGCCGTCCTCGCCCCCGTCCACCTGAACACTGCCGCGCTGGCCACTCAGCCGACTGTGCCGGCGATGCTCCGGTCCCTGGTACGCAAGCCGTCGCGGCGTACCGCAGCTGCCGAGCAGAGCCAGGACAACGCCCTCAGGGCACGACTGCTCGCGGCGCCCGCCGCCGATCAGGACCGGATGCTCCTGGACTTCGTCCGAACCCATGTCGCGGCGGTCCTCGGACACGGTGCACCGAATGCGGTGCAGCCTCAACGCGCCTTCAAGGAAGTCGGCTTCGACTCGCTCACCGCCGTCGAACTGCGCAACCGGCTCACCGCGGAGACAGGGGTCAGGCTTCCCGCCACGCTGGTCTTCGACCACCCGACGCCCATGGCCATCGCCGAACTCATCCGCGAGGAGCTCCTCGGCGGAGCCCTCGCCGGCGGCGCTCCGGAGCCGACCGCGTCAGCCGTGGCCGTGGAGGACGATCCCATCGCCATCGTGGGCATGAGCTGTCGCTATCCGGGAGGAGTCGGCTCGCCGGAAGACCTGTGGCGGCTCGTCGCGTCCGGCGGGGACGGGGTCTCACCGTTCCCTGTCGACCGAGGGTGGGATCTCGAAGCGCTCTTCGACACCGACACCGGCCGGTCCGACACGAGCTACGCCCGTGAGGGCGGCTTCCTGCACGACGCGGCCGAGTTCGACGCGGAGTTCTTCGGGATTTCGCCCCGTGAGGCGCTGGCGATGGACCCGCAGCAGCGGCTGCTGCTGGAGGCGTCCTGGGAGGCGCTGGAGCGGGCGGGCATCGACCCGACCTCGCTGCGCGGCAGCCGGACCGGTGTCTTCGCCGGCCTGATGTACCACGACTACGGCTCCCGCCTCACCGAGACACCGGAGGGGTTGGAGGGCTATCTCGGTAATGGCAGCGCGGGCAGTGTGGCCACCGGCCGCGTCGCGTACACGCTGGGCCTGGAGGGGCCGGCGGTCACGGTCGACACGGCATGTTCCTCCTCCCTGGTGGCACTCCACTGGGCGGCGCAGTCGCTGCGGCAGGGTGAGTGTTCGATGGCGCTGGTGGGTGGTGCCACGGTGATGTCGACGCCGGGTGTGTTCGTGGAGTTCAGTCGTCAGCGTGGTCTGGCGGCGGACGGCCGGTGCAAGTCCTTCGCCGATGCGGCGGACGGTACGGGCTGGGCCGAGGGTGTGGGGATGCTGCTGGTGGAGCGGCTGTCCGATGCCCGGCGGAACGGTCATCCGGTGCTCGCGGTGGTGCGGGGTTCGGCGGTGAACCAGGACGGTGCGTCGAACGGCCTGACGGCCCCGAACGGCCCCTCCCAGCAGCGGGTGATCCGTCAGGCGCTCGCCAACGCAGGGCTGTCCGCCGGGCAGGTGGATGCGGTGGAGGCGCACGGTACCGGTACGACGCTGGGCGACCCGATCGAGGCCCAGGCACTGCTGGCGACCTACGGTCAGGGGCGGCCGGCGGACCGGCCGGTGTGGCTGGGTTCGGTGAAGTCGAACCTGGGGCACACGCAGGCCGCCGCGGGTGTCGCGGGTGTCATCAAGATGGTGCAGGCCATGCGCCACGGGGTGCTCCCGCAGACCCTGCACGTCGACGAGCCCACGCCCCACGTGGACTGGACCGCAGGCTCGGCGCAACTGCTGACCCAACCCATGGACTGGCCCCGGACCGGTCGGCCTCGCCGGGCGGGTGTGTCCTCGTTCGGCATCAGCGGCACCAACGCGCACGTCATCCTCGAACAGGCCGCACCGGTCGACACCACGGAAACCGCCGTCACCGGCATACCGGATGTTCCGGTCGTGGTGCCGTGGGTGTTGTCGGGGCGCAGCGTGGACGCGCTGCGGGCGCAGGCGGGTCGGCTGGCGTCGCTGCTGAGGGACGAGCCGGGGTTGTCCCTCGCCGATGTGGGCTATTCGTTGGTGACGTCGCGGGCTGCGTTGGAGCACCGGGCCGCGGTGGTGGCTCCCAGCCGCGAGGACGGGGTGACAGCTCTGACCGCTCTGGCGTCGGGTGGTGTGGCGCCGGGTGTGGTGAAGGGTGCCACTGGTGCGGGGAAGTTGGCGGTGTTGTTCACCGGTCAGGGTTCCCAGCGTTTGGCGATGGGCCGTGAACTCTACGATCGTTATCCGGTGTTTGCGGAGGCGTTCGATGCGGTCTGTGGTGAGCTGGACCGGCATCTGGATCGTCCGCTGCGGGGCGTGGTCTTCGGTACGGACGCCGGGGTGTTGGACCGGACGGGTTTCACGCAGCCTGCGTTGTTCGCTCTTGAGGTGGCGTTGTTCCGCCTGGTGGAGTCGTGGGGTGTGCGGCCGGAGTTTGTCGCCGGTCATTCGGTGGGCGAGCTGAGTGCCGCACACGTAGCCGACGTGCTGTCCCTGGCCGATGCCGCGGTGCTGGTGGCGGCGCGTGCGCGGTTGATGCAGGCTCTGCCGGAGGGTGGGGCGATGGTGGCCATCGCTTCGTCCGAGGCGGAGGTGCGGATGCTCCTCGAAGACACAGCCGGTGTGTCCGTCGCTGCGGTCAATGGTCCGCAGTCGGTGGTGATTTCCGGAGACCGCGATGCCGTCGTGGCGGTGGCCGAGCGCTTCACCGCTGCCGGGGTGAAGACGTCGCGTCTGCGGGTGAGTCATGCGTTCCACTCGGCCCACATGGACGGCATGCTCGACGCGTTCCGTTCCGTGGCGGAGAAGCTGTCGTTCGAAGCGCCGCGCATTCCGGTGGTCTCCAACCTCACCGGCACCCTCGCCACCCCGGATGAACTGTGCTCGGCGGAGTACTGGGTGCGGCACGTCCGTGAGGCGGTGCGGTTCGCCGACGGCATCCAAGCCCTCCACGCCGAAGGTGTCTCGCGCTACCTGGAACTGGGCCCCGACGGAACTCTCACCGCCATGGCACGCGGCTGTCTCCCCGATGACAGTGAGCCGCTGCTCGTCCCGGCACTCCGCCGCGACCGGCACGAGCACGAGGCAGTACTCGCCGCAGCCGCAGCTCTCCACGTGGAGGGCATCGACATCGACTGGCAGGCCGCCCTCTCGGGTACCGGCGCACGCCGGATCGACCTGCCCACCTACGCCTTCCAGCACCAGCACTACTGGCTCGACGCGGATCGGCCCACGGGCGACCTCACCGCAGCCGGCCTGACTCCGGCCGAGCACCCGATGCTGGGTGCCGCACTCGGTCTGGCCGACAGCGACGGCCACCTCTTCACCGGCCGGATCGGTGTGGACACCCACCCGTGGCTCGCCGACCACCAGGTCTCCGGAATCACCGTGGTCCCGGGAACCGCATTGCTCGAACTCGCCCTCCGCGCCGCTGATCTGGTGGGGTGTGAGCGGGTTGAGGAGTTGACTTTGGAGGCGCCGTTGGTGTTGCCGGGGTCGGGTGGGGTGCAGGTGCAGGTTTCGGTGGGTGCGGTGGATGAGGGTGGGCGTTGTGCGTTCGCTTTGTTCTCGCGTTCTGCGGATTCTGCTGGGTCTGCGGTCTCTGGTTCTGTGGTTTCTGTTGGTTTGGGTGTGGGTTCGTGGGTGCGGCATGCCAGTGGGTTTTTGGCTGGTGGTGGTGTGGTGCCGTTGGTGGATGTGGTGTGGCCTCCGGTGGGGGCTGAGTCGGTGGTGTTGGAGGGGTTGTATGAGGGTTTTGCTGGTGCGGGGTTGGTGTATGGGGAGGCGTTTCGTGGGTTGAGGGGTGTGTGGCGGCGTGGTGAGGAGACGTTTGCTGAGGTGGTGTTGCCGGAGCTGATTGCTTCGGATGCTGGTGGGTTTGGTGTGCATCCGGCGTTGCTTGATGCTGCGTTGCATGCGTTGGGTGTGGGTGGTCTGGGCGGGGAGGGGCAGGCGCGTCTTCCGTTTGCGTGGGGTGGGGTGTCGTTGCATGCTGCGGGTGCTTCGGTGCTGCGGGTGCGGTTGGCTCCGGTGGGGACCGACGCGGTCTCCCTCCATGCCGTCGACACCACCGGCCACCCCGTGCTGTCCATCGAGTCGCTGACCATCCGTCCGATGTCCACCGAGCTACTGCGTGCCGCCGATACCTTCCGGCGGGACGCGCTGTTCCGTCTCGACTGGCACACGCTGCCGCCGTCGACGACCGCTGCTGGTGCCGATACGGACGCCTGGGTGGTCCTGGGCACTGCGGAGCACCTCCCCGAGGACCTGCTCGGCTCATCGACCGAAGGCCTCCGCGTGGTCCGTGACCTGGAGGCACTCCGCGCCGACAGCGAGGTGCCGAGCCTCGTCGTCGTACCGTGCGGCCTGTCCGCAGCCGACACACCGACCAGCGACACACCGACTACCGACACACCGACTACCGGCACATCGACCAGCGGCACATCGACCACCGGCACACCGTCGACCACCGACACAACAGTGCTCACCGACACCTCGCTGAGCACAGCAGAAGCCGCACGGACAGCCACACATCGCATGCTCGACCTGTTGCAGTCGTGGTTGGCGGACGAGCGGTTCGCCTCCTCGCGTCTGGTGGTGGTGACGCGTGGCGCGGTCGAGGTTGGGCCGACGGAGGGTGTCGTCGATCTGGCCTATGCGGCGGTGTGGGGTCTGGTGCGCTCGGCGCAGTCGGAGAACCCCGACCGGTTCGTACTGATCGACCTGGACCCCGGCACCGGAGCGACCGCACCGGCGGACGCGATGCAGGGGCTGCTGCCCTCGATGATCGCGTCGGGTGAGCCGCAGGCCGCGGTGCGCGCAGGCGCAATACGGGTCCCCCGACTGGTACGTGCGGCAGTGCCCTCGAACCCTGAGCCTTCGACGGCCTGGGACGCTGCGGGTACGGTGTTGGTGACCGGTGGTACGGGTGCGTTGGGTTCGTTGGTGGCCCGTCATCTGGTGGTGGAGCACGGTATCCGGCACTTGGTGCTGACCAGCCGTCGTGGGGCGGATGCGCCGGGTGCTGGGGAGCTTCAGCAGGAGCTCACTGATCTCGGTGCGCAGGTGCGCATCGCCGCGTGCGATGCCGCGGACCGCACGGCCCTGGCGGCTGTCCTGGCGGACATTCCGGCCGAGGCTCCCCTCACGGGTGTGGTCCACACAGCGGGGGTCCTGGACGACGGTGTCGTTGCGTCCTTGACGCCGGAGCGGCTGGACACGGTCCTGCGTCCGAAGGTGGATGCGGCGCTGAACCTTCACGACCTGACCCGGGACATGGACCTGTCCGCGTTCGTGTTGTTCTCCTCGGCGGCCGGTCTGCTGGGTGCGGCCGGGCAGGGCAACTACGCCGCCGCCAACGCCCTCCTCGACGCCCTCGCACAGCACCGTCGCGCCCAGGGCCTGCCGGGGCAGTCCCTCGCCTGGGGCCTCTGGGCCCAGGACAGCGGCATGACCGGCGGCCTGTCGGAGGCCGACGTGGCGCGGATGACGCGGGCCGGACTGCGTCCGCTGACGGAGGCCGAGGCCCTGGAGCTGCTGGACATGGCTCGCGCCGCCGATGAGGCGGTGCTCGCCCCGGTGCACCTCAACGCCTCGGCGCTGGCTGCGCGAGGCGCCCTGCCCGCACTGCTGCGCGCCCTGGTGCGCGTCCCGGCCCGCCGCGCCGCGGCTGCCGGCCGCGGGCCGGAATCCGTCCAGGACACCCTGCTCGCCACCCCGGAAGCCGACCGCGACCGGGTACTCCTGGACCTCGTCCGTACCCACGCCGCGGCGGTCCTCGGGCACACCCGACCGGACGCCGTGTCCGCGCGGTCGGGCTTCCTGGACGTCGGCTTCGACTCGCTCACCGCGGTCGAGCTCCGGAATTCCCTGGGGGCGGCCACCGGGCTGCGGCTGCCCTCCACCCTGATGTTCGACTACCCCACCCCGCAGGCCCTCGCCGAGTATCTGCGGGAACAGCTCTTCCCGTCCTCCGGTGCTGCCGCCGAGGCCGATCCGGAGGAGGCCGAACTCCGGGCGGCACTGGCATCCATTCCGGTCAGTCGATTCAAGCAGGCAGGCCTGCTCGACGTACTGCTGGAACTCGCCCGACCCGATTCCGGAACCGAGGAGGTTCCCGAAACGGATGAGTCGGACCTCATCGACGAACTGAACGTGGAAAGCCTGGTGCAGCGGGCACTCGGCGATGCCCAGTTCTGAAGACCACCAGGCCATTTGCGGAGGATGAAGTGAGTACTTCCACCGAGAAGATCGTCGAGGCTTTGCGGGCCTCTCTCAAGGAGAATGAGCGGCTCCGGCAGCAGAACCAGCAGCTTTCCAGAATATCGACGGAACCGATCGCCATTGTGGGCATGAGCTGCCGTTACCCGGGCGGGGTCGACTCTCCCGACGCCCTGTGGGAGCTCCTCTCCGCCGGCCGTGACGGCGTCACGGAATTCCCCACGGACCGCGGTTGGGACCTGGCCGCACTCCGCGGCCCCGACCCGCGGAATCCGGGCGCGAGTCATACGCACGAAGGCGGATTCCTCGACGGTGCCGCGCAATTCGATGCCGCCTTCTTCGGCATTTCGCCGCGTGAAGCGATGGCCATGGACCCGCAGCAGCGCCTGATCCTGGAAGCCTCGTGGGAGGCCTTCGAGCGCGCGGGCATCGATCCGCAGGCGGTGCACGGCAGCCGCGTCGGGGTGTTCGCCGGGCTCATGTACCACGACTACGCCGGACTGGTGGAGCGTTCGCCCGGTGGCGGTGACGGCTTCCTGGGCAACGGCAGCGCCGGCAGCGTGCTCTCCGGCCGCGTCGCGTACACCCTCGGCCTGGAGGGCCCGGCCGTCACGGTGGACACCGCGTGCTCCTCGTCCCTGGTCACCCTGCATCTCGCCTGCCAGGCGCTGCGCCGTGGTGACTGCTCGATGGCCCTGGCCGGCGGCGTCACCGTCATGGCGACCCCCGGTGCCTTCGTGGAGTTCAGCCGCCAGGGCGGCCTGGCCGCGGACGGTCGGTGCAAGGCGTTCGCGGATGCGGCGGACGGCACCGGTTGGGCCGAGGGTGTGGGGATGCTGCTGGTGGAGCGGTTGTCGGACGCTCGCCGCAATGGTCATCCGGTGCTTGCGGTGGTGCGGGGTTCCGCGGTCAATCAGGACGGTGCGTCCAGTGGGTTGACGGCGCCGAACGGTCCGTCGCAGCAGCGGGTGATCCGGCAGGCGCTGGAGAGCGCGGGACTGTCGCCCGAGCAGGTGGATGCGGTTGAGGCGCACGGCACCGGGACCGCACTTGGTGACCCGATCGAGGCGCAGGCACTGCTGGCCACCTATGGTCAGGGGCGGCCGGCGGACCGCCCGTTGCGTCTCGGCTCGGTGAAGTCGAATCTCGGTCACACACAGGCGGCCGCGGGTGTCGCGGGTGTCATCAAGATGGTGCAGGCCATGCGCCACGGGGTGCTCCCGCAGACCCTCCATGTCGACCAGCCGTCGTCGAAGGTCGACTGGTCGGCCGGCGCCGTCGAGCTGCTGACCGAGGCCGTCACCTGGCCCGAGACCGGCGAACCACGCCGAGCAGGCGTCTCGGGCTTCGGAGTCAGCGGCACCAACGCCCACGTCATCCTCGAACAGGCCCCCGAGGCCCCCCAGGCCACCGACGCTCCGGAACCGACCCCTGCCGACGCTTCCCCCACGACGGTGCCGTGGGTGTTGTCGGGGCGCAGCGTGGAAGCGCTGCGTGCACAGGCGGGCCGTCTGGCCTCGTTGTTGCAGGACGAGCCGGCATTCTCCCTCGCCGATGTGGGCTATTCGCTGGCCACATCGCGTGCGGTGCTGGAGCACCGCGCCGCGGTCGTGGCGTCCGGGCGTGAGGCGGGCCTTGCCGCGCTGACCGCTCTGGCGTCCGGGAGCACGGCTCCGGGACTGGTGGAACGCAGCGCGGGCGCGGGGAAGCCGGCGGTGCTGTTCACCGGCCAGGGTGCCCAGCGCTTGTCGATGGGACGCGAGCTCTACGACCATTTCCCGGTGTTCGCGGAGGCATTCGACGCTGTCTGTGGTGAGTTGGACCGGCATCTGGATCGTCCGCTGCGGGACGTCGTCTTCGGCTCGGATGCCGGGGTGCTGGACCGGACGGGTTTCACGCAGCCCGCGTTGTTCGCTCTCGAGGTGGCGTTGTTCCGCCTGGTGGAGTCGTGGGGTGTGCGGCCGGAGTATGTCGCCGGTCATTCGGTGGGCGAGCTGAGCGCCGCACACGTAGCCGGCGTGCTGTCCCTGGCCCATGCCGCCGCCCTGGTGGCGGCGCGCGCCCGGCTGATGCAGGCTCTGCCGGAGGGCGGGGCGATGGTGGCCATCGCCACCTCCGAGGCAGAGGTGCGCAGTCGGCTCCACGATGCGGCAGGCGTGTCGATCGCTGCGGTCAACGGTCCGCAGTCCGTGGTCATCTCCGGTGACCGCGACGCGGTCACCGCCGTGGCCGAGGGCTTCACCACGGCCGGGGTGAAGACATCGCGTCTGCGGGTGAGCCATGCCTTCCACTCGGCTCACATGGACGGCATGCTCGACGCGTTCCGTTCCGTGGCGGAGAAGCTGTCGTTCCAGGCGCCGCGGATTCCGGTGGTCTCCAACCTCACCGGCACGCTCGCCACCCCGGAAGAGCTCTGCTCCCCCGAGTACTGGGTGCGGCATGTCCGGGAGGCGGTGCGGTTCGCCGACGGCATCCGAACCCTCCACGCCGAAGGTGTCTCGCACTACCTGGAACTGGGCCCGGACGGCGTCCTCACCGCCATGGTCCGCGACTGCCTCCCCGATGACGGCCAGGCACTCCTCGTCCCGGCACTCCGCCGCGACCGGCCGGAGGCGGAAGCACTCCTGCGCGCGGTCTCCGGCCTGCACGTCCACGGCGTCGACATCGACTGGAGAGCGGTCTTCCAGGGCACCGGTGCGCGCCGCATCGACCTGCCGACCTACGCCTTCCAGCACGAGCACTACTGGCCGAAGCCGTCCGATCTCCGTCCCGAGGACGTGTCCTCCGCCGGTCTCGGAACCGTGGACCACCCTCTCCTGGGAGCGTCCATCGTGCTCGCCGGGAGCGACGGAGCCGTGCTGACGGGACGGCTCTCCCTCGACGCTCAGCCCTGGCTGGCCGACCACGCCATGGCCGGCGCCGCCCTGCTGCCCGGCACGGCGTTCGTCGAATGGGCCATCCGCGCGGGTGACGTGGTCGGCTGCGACCGGGTGGACGAACTCACCCTCGAATCCCCCCTCCTCCTGCCCGCCGAGGGCGCGGTGCAGGTGCAGATCGCGGTCGGCCCGGCCGATGACACCGGCCGGCGATCGCTGGAGGTGTACGCCCGGCCGGCCGCGGACACTCCGCAGCCCATGCTCGTGGACGCCTCCCAGGACGCCGCCTGGACGCGGCACGCGACCGGATTTCTCGCTCCCGCGGACACCGGAGCGTACGAACAGGGCACCGCTGCTCCTGCCGCATGGCCGCCGCAGGGCTCCACGGTGGTGGACATCGAAGGGGCCTACGAGTCCCTCGCCGACAGCGGATACGACTACGGACCGGTGTTCCGCGGACTGCGCGGACTCTGGCGCCACGGCAACGAGGTCCACGCCGAGGCCGCCCTGCCGGACACGGCCGATGCCGAGGCCCGTGCCTTCGGCATCCACCCGGCACTCCTCGACGCCGCCCTGCACGCGATCGGCCTGAGCGGACTCCTGCACGCCCCCTCCGGCGCGGAGCGTCAGGCATGGCTGCCGTTCTCCTGGCGCGGCGTGTCGTTGCGGACGGCCGGCGCCGCCGCCGTCCGCGTCCGGCTGTCCCTCACGGGGCCGAACGCCGTCTCCCTGGAGCTGACGGACCGCGCCGGACGCCCGGTGGCCCGCGTCGACGAACTGACGATGCGCGCCGTGGCCGTGGACACGCTGGGGGCCGGGCACGGCGCACCACGCGACGCGCTGTTCCGGGTGGACTGGGCGACGCTGCCCACACCCCGGGACCCGGCCCCCACGGGCTCGGACGATCACCTGATCGTGCTGGGGCAGGCCACCGGCGAACTCGCCGCCGCCTCAACCTCCCTTTCCGGAAGCGGTGTTCAGCGGTATGCGGACCTGAGCGAACTCGGGGCCCGTATCGACGCCGGTGAACTGCGGACCCCGGACGCCGTGTGGGTGGAGATCACCGAGCAGGGCCCGGAGACGGCCACCCTGCCGTCCTGGGTGCTCGAGGCCACCCGGCACACCTTGACGCTGCTGCAGTCGTGGCTGGCGGACGAGCGGTTCGCCTCCTCGCGTCTGGTGGTGGTGACGCGGGGTGCGGTTGCCGTTGATCCGGGCGAGGGTGTCGCGGATCTGGCGCATGCCGCGGTGTGGGGTCTGGTGCGGTCGGCCCAGTCGGAGAACCCCGACCGGTTCGTACTGATCGACCTCGACACCGGCTCCGATGTGAACACCGCCGTCGAGGCGACCGGTCTGCCGATGTCGCTGGTGGCCTCGGGCGAGCCGCAGGCCGCCCTCCGCGCGGGCACGGTACGGGTCCCGCGCCTGGCACGTGCCACGCCGTCCGCGGACCAGGGGGCCCCGGCCGTGTGGGATCCCGCGGGAACGGTCCTGATCACCGGTGGCACGGGCGCGTTGGGCTCGATGGTGGCCCGACACCTGGTGGCCGAACACGGAGTGCGGCACCTGCTGCTGACCAGCCGTCGTGGCGCGGACGCGCCGGGTGCTGCGGAGCTTCGGCAGGAGCTCGCCGGTCTCGGTGCGCAGGTGCGCATCGCCGCGTGCGATGCCGCGGACCGCACCGCACTGGCCGCCGTCCTCGCGGACATCCCGGCCGACGCACCCCTCACCGGCGTGGTGCACACAGCGGGCGTCCTGGACGACGGGGTCATCGGATCCCTGACCGCCGAGCGTCTGGCCACGGTGCTCCGCCCCAAGGTGGACGCCGCACTCAACCTTCACGACCTGACACGGAACCTGGACCTGTCGGCGTTCGTGCTGTTCTCCTCCGCCGCGGGCATCGTCGGCGCGGCCGGGCAGGGCAACTACGCCGCCGCCAACACCTTCCTCGACGCCCTCGCCCACCACCGCCGCGCGCTCGGCCTCGCAGGACAGTCGCTCGCCTGGGGGCTGTGGGAGCAGCCCAGTGGCATCACCGGCGGGCTGACCGGCACGGACGTCGACCGGATGGTGCGAACCGGAGCCGAGGCACTCTCCGAGGAGGAGGGGCTCGCGCTCCTCGACGCGGCGTGTGCTGTGGAGACGCCCCTGCTGGTTCCGATGCGGCTGACCACAGCGCGACTGCGCGAGCAGGCACGGGCCGGACAGTTGCCGGCGCTGCTGCGCGGCCTGGCCGGTGCCGCTCCGCAGCGCAGGGTCGCGCGGCACGACGAACCCTCCGGGCCGCGCGGACTCGCCGGTCTGAGCCCGGCTCAGCGGGAGCGTGCCCTTCTCGACCTGGTGTGCGGCGATGTCGCGGGTGTGCTGGGGCACGCCTCCGCCGGTGCGATCGACGGAGAGCGCTCCTTCCGCGACCTGGGTTTCGACTCGCTGACCGCGGTCGAGCTCCGCAACCGGCTCACCGCCGCGACCGGTCTGCGGCTGCCCGCCACGCTCATCTTCGACTATCCCTCACCGGCCGTCCTGGCCCGGCACCTGAGCACCGAACTGTCGGGCACCGACACCGTGGGATCCGCCCAGGCACCCGCCTCGGTCGCCACCGACGACGACCCCGTCGTCATCGTGGGCATGAGCTGCCGCTACCCGGCGGGCGTACGGACCCCCGAGGATCTGTGGCACCTGATCGACAGCGGAGCCGACGCCGTCACCCCGTTCCCCACCGACCGTGGATGGGATCTGGAGAACCTCTACGACCCGGACCCCGGCCACTCCGGTACGAGCTATGTGCGCCACGGCGGCTTCCTGCACGACGCGGCGGAGTTCGACGCCGCGTTCTTCGGCATCTCGCCGCGTGAGGCACTGGCGATGGACCCGCAGCAGCGACTGCTGCTCGAAGCCTCGTGGGAGGTCTTCGAACGAGCCGGAGTCGACCCGCTGTCCGTCCGGGGCCAGTCCGTCGGCGTGTTCGCCGGTGTGATGGGACAGGACTACGCCGCCCGCTTCAACCGGTTCCCCGAATCCGTGGAGGGCCAGCTCGGCAGCGGCAACGCCGGGAGCGTCGTCTCGGGCCGTATCGCCTACACCCTCGGGCTGGAGGGGCCGGCCGTATCGCTCGACACCGCGTGCTCGTCGTCGCTGGTGGCCCTGCACCTCGCGGCGCAGTCGCTGCGGCAGGGCGAGTGCACGATGGCCCTCGCCGGCGGCGTCACGGTGATGTCGACACCGGTCGCCTTCGTGGAGTTCAGCCGTCAGCGGGGTCTGGCCGCGGACGGCCGGTGCAAGGCGTTCGCCGGTGCCGCGGACGGCACGGCCTGGGCCGAGGGCGTCGGCGTGCTGCTCCTGGAGCGGCTGTCGGACGCCCGCCGCAACGGCCACCCGGTACTGGCCGTGGTGCGGGGCTCTGCGGTGAACCAGGACGGCGCGTCCAACGGCCTGACGGCCCCCAACGGCCCCTCCCAGCAGCGCGTGATCCGCCAGGCACTCACCAACGCGCGGCTGTCCGCCGAGCAGGTGGACGCCGTCGAGGCCCACGGCACCGGAACCGCACTCGGCGACCCGATCGAGGCCCAGGCCCTGCTGGCCACCTACGGCCAGGGACGCCCGGACGACCGGCCGCTGCGCCTCGGCTCGGTGAAGTCGAACCTGGGACATGCCCAGGCAGCCGCGGGTGTCGCGGGCGTCATCAAGATGGTCATGGCGATGCGCCACGGGATCCTGCCGCAGACCCTGCACGTCGACGAACCGACCCCCCATGTGGACTGGTCGGCCGGTGCGGTCGAGCTGCTGACCGAGTCGGTGGCCTGGCCGGAGACCGGCGAGCCCCGACGGGCGGCGGTGTCGGCCTTCGGCGTCAGCGGCACGAACGCTCACGTCATCCTCGAAGGGGCACCGGTCGACACCTCCACGCGGACGACCGAGCCGTCGGATCCGCCGGCCGCGGACTCCGACATGACTGCCGTCGAGTCGGGCACCGTTCCCGGCACCGAGGTCGTCCCCTGGGCGCTGTCGGCGCGCGGCGCGGACGCGCTGCGCGCACAGGCGGACCGCCTGCACACCCTGACCAGCGCCCATGCCGAGCTGTCGCCGGTGGATGTGGGGTATTCGCTGGTGCGTGGTCGTGCGGGGCTGGAGCATCGTGCGGTGGTGTTGGGGGCCGGTCGTGAGGGGCTGGTTTCGGGTCTGTCGGTGTTGGCCGGTGGCGCGGCCGGTGCCGGTGTGGTGCGTGGTGTCGTGGGCGCTGGTAGTGCTGGTGTGGTGTGGGTGTTCCCTGGTCAGGGTTCGCAGTGGGTCGGGATGGCCGAGCAGTTGTGGCGCTCTTCATCTGTGTTCCGGGGGCGGTTGGAGGAGTGTGGTGCGGCGCTGGATCCGTTGACGGGTTGGTCGTTGACGGATGTGGTGCGGGGTGTCGACGGTGGCCCGTCGTTGGATCGGGTGGATGTGGTCCAGCCGGTGTTGTGGGCGGTGATGGTCTCCCTGGCGGAGGTGTGGCGCTCGCATGGTGTGGAGCCTGCCGCTGTGGTGGGGCATTCCCAGGGTGAGATCGCTGCCGCGTGCGTCGCTGGGGCGTTGAGTCTGGAGGACGGCGCCCGTGTGGTGGCGTTGCGCAGTCGTCTGATTGCGGAGATGGCGGGGGACGGCGGGATGTTGTCCGTCGCGCTCCCGGTGGATCAGGTGACCGAGGCCCTGGCGGATTCGGGTTCGGGTTCGGCGGTGTCGGTTGCTGCGGTGAATGGTCCGGCGTCTGTGGTGCTGTCGGGTGATCGTGAGGCCTTGTTGGCGTTGCAGGCGCGGTGGGAGGCCGAGGGCGCGCGGGCGCGGATGGTGCCGGTGGATTACGCGTCGCATTCGGTGCAGGTGGAGCAGATCGAGGACCGGCTGCGTGAAGTACTCGCGTCCATCCGTCCGGTGTCGGGGCAGGTGCCGTTCTATTCGGCGTTGACCGGTGGTGTGGTCGATGGTGTGAAGCTGGATGGCGGCTATTGGTACCGGAATCTGCGTGAGACGGTGCGGTTCGATCAGGCCACCCGGTCCGTACTCGACGCTGGCTACCGCGCATTCCTTGAGGTCAGTGCGCATCCGGTGCTGTTGATGGGGGTGCAGGAGACCGCTGACGCTGCCGACCGTCAGGTGACCGCTGTGGGCACTCTGCGGCGGGGTGAGGGTGGCCCGGAGCGGTTGCTGACCTCCCTGGCCGAGGCCTGGTGCGCCGGCATCGACGTCGACTGGCGCACCGTGTTCGAGGACACGGGCGCGCGCCGCGTGGACCTGCCCACCTACCCCTTCCAACGCCGCCGCTACTGGCTCGATGCCACGCAGGGCGGTGGTGACGTCGAGTCGGCGGGTCTGCTCCCGGCCGGTCACCCGTTCCTGGACGTGGCGATCGGGGTCGCGGACGCGGACACGCACCTGTTCACCGGCCGGCTGAGCCTCGACGTCCACCCCTGGCTCAGCGACCACACCGTGACGGACACGGTGCTGCTGCCCGGTACGGCCTTCGTGGACATGGCGATGCGGGCCGGTGCCGAGGCCGGGTGCGGTCGCGTCGAGGAACTCACCCTGGAGGCCCCGCTGATCCTGCCCGACCGGGGCGGGGTCCCTCTCCAGATGTCCCTCGGCGCACCCGACGCCGCGGGCCGGCGCTCCCTCGCCGTCCACTCGCGAACGGAGGGGCGCGACGGAGCGGAATGGACCCGGCACGCCGCCGGTGTTGTGGCTCCCGCCGCGGAGGAGGCCACATACGACCTGAAGGTCTGGCCGCCCGAGGGCGCCGTCGCAGTGGATCTGGAAGGCCACTACGACCGTCTGGAGGAGACCGGACTCGGCTACGGCCCGGCGTTCCGCGGGCTGCGGCGGGCCTGGACCGCGGACGGTGAGGTGTATGCCGAGATCGCCTTCGACGGCGAGGCGGCGGCACCCGGTGGCACCTTCGCACTGCACCCGGCGCTGCTCGACGCGGCCTTGCACGCGATCGGCCTCGGCGGGCTCGTCGAGGACACCGGCCGGCCGCACCTGCCCTTCGTCTGGACGGGTGTTCAGCTGCACGGCTCCGGCTCCGGCTCCGGGGCTGCGGCGCTGCGGGTCCGGCTGACCGCGGCCGACGGGGACGGTATCGCCCTGGTGGCCGCCGACGGGGACGGGCGGCCGGTGGCGTCCGTCGCCTCGCTGGCGCTCCGTCCGCTCGCCCCCGGTCGGCTCGCCGCCGCACGGCAGCAGTCACTGTTCGAGGTGGAGTGGCAGCCGGCCGCTCCGGCGTCCGGCACCGTGCCCTCCGGCCGGTGGGCCGTGCTGGGCGACGGTTCGTCCGACGTGGTGTCGGCGCTCACGGCGACCGGGACAACGCTCGACGGCTACCCCGGCCTGGCGGCGCTGGGTGACGCGATCGGCGCCGGCCGCGACGTTCCGCAGGTGGTGCTTGCCCCGTGCCACGTCACGGGAGCCGGGCCCCTCGACGAGCCCGTCACCACCGCATCGGCACAGGCGCAGGCCGCCCGGGCCGCCGCCCACGACGCCCTGGCGCTGGTGCAGGCGTGGCTCCGGGACGAACGGCTCGCCTCCTCGCGCCTGGTGCTGGTCACCCGCGGTGGAGTGGCGGCCGGCGACGACGAGTCCGTACCGGGCCTGGCCGAGGCGACCGTGTGGGGTCTGGTGCGCTCCGCGCAGTCGGAGAACCCGGACCGGCTGGTGCTGCTCGACGTGGACGACCCGGACGGCCCCGGCGGCCCTGCCGGCACCGCACGCGCCGTACGGGCCGCGGTGGACTCCGGTGAGCCGCAACTCGCGGTGCGCGGCGGCGAGGTGCGGGTTCCCAGGCTGGTCCGGGCCCGCACCGCGGATGGCGCCGACGCCCCGTCCGCCGCTCCCGGTCGCGAACCCGGCGGCGGCACGCACCGGGCAGCCGGCCGGCTGCCGCGGTTCGACGAGCAGGGCACCGTTCTGATCACCGGTGGCACCGGGACGCTCGGTGCGCTGATCGCCCGCCACCTGGTCACCGAGCACGGCGTACGGCAGCTGATCCTCACCGGCCGCCGTGGACCGGCGGCCGACGGCGCGACGGCCATCGCCGCCGAACTCACCGCCCTGGGCGCCGAGGCGACCGTCGCGGCCTGCGACGCCGCCGACCGGGAGGCGCTCGCACAGCTCCTGGACACCGTCCCGGACGACCGCCCGCTCACCGGTGTGGTCCACGCGGCGGGTGTCCTGGACGATGGTGTCCTGCCCGCGCTCACGCCCGAGCGCCTGGACGCGGTACTGCGCCCCAAGGTGGACGCGGCGCTGCACCTGCACGACCTGACCCGCGACCGCGACCTGTCGGCCTTCGTGCTGTTCTCCTCCGCGGCCGGTGTCCTCGGCGGCGCCGGGCAGGCCAACTACGCGGCGGCCAACTCCTTCCTCGACGCCCTGGCCCAGCACCGGCGCGCCCAGGGCCTGCCCGGGGTCTCCCTGGCCTGGGGGGCGTGGGCGGAGACCAGCACCATGACCGGCGGGCTCGACGCCATCGACACCCGGCGGCTCTCCCGGGCCGGAATGGCGCCGCTCACCTCGGACGAAGGGCTGGCGCTGTTCGACGCCGCGCTCGCCGCCGACCGGGCCCTGCTCCTGCCGGCGGGGCTGAACGTGCCGGCCCTGCGCCGCCAGTCCTGGCCCGCCGGGGTTCCCGCGCTGCTGCGCGGCCTGGTGCGGGTTCCGGAGCGGCCGGTGCAGGATGACGGACACGGCGACGCGGGGGCTCTGCGGAGCCGACTGGCCGCACTGCCCGCCACCGAGTGGGACGCCGTGCTGCTGGAAACCGTCCGGGCCCAGGCGGCCATCGTGCTCGGACACGCCTCTGCCGACGAAGTGCAGGCCGATGTCACGTTCCTGGAGTCCGGGTTCAACTCGCTGACCGCCGTGGAACTGCGCAACGCGCTGAACGCCGTCACCGGGCTGCGGCTGCCGCCCACGGTCGTCTTCGACCAGGCGACACCCGGAGCGCTCGTGGCCTACACGGCGGGGCGCCTGGCGGAGGACGGCGTCGGTGGCGGGGCACCGTCACCGGCCGGCCCGGCACAGCCGACGGCCGCACCGCCACGAGCCGTCGCGGTCGAGCCGGAGCCGGTCACCATCGCGTCGCTGTACCGGAAGGCCGGCGAGGACGGAAAGATCACCGAGGCGCTGCAACTGGGCATCGCGGCCGCCTCGATCAGCCCGGTCTTCTCCTCGCCGGACGACGCGGACCCGCTTCCCGGCCCGATCCGGCTGTCCCGCGGCGAGCGGCGCCCCCTGCTGCTCTGCCTGCCGTCCTTCAGCGCCACCTCCGGCTCGCACGAGTACGCCCACTTCGCCGCCGCCTTCCGCGACCGGCGGGAGGTGTACGTGCTGCCGGAACCGGGCTTCGCCCCGGGGGAACCCCTGCCGGCGACGGTCGAGGCGCTGACCCGGGTGCACGCCGAAGCGGCCCTCCGGTGCGCCGGGGACGACCCGTTCGTGGTCGTCGGCCGGTCGGCGGGCGGCTGGGTCGCCCACGCGGTGGCGCACCGCCTGGAGGAGCTCGGGACGCCCGCGCAGGCGGTCGTCCTGGTCGACAGCTATGCCGCGACCAACGCGATGGGGACCGAGCTGATCTCCGCCATGATGGGCGGGGTGCTGCTGCGCGACGGCACCTACTCCTCGATCACCGATACGACCGTCACCGCGATGGGCGGCTACAACCGCCTCTTCATGGACTGGTCGGCGCAGCCGATCAGCACGCCGACGCTCTTCCTGCAGGCCCAGGACCCGTTCTCGGAGGACCTGCGGGAACTGCCCGGCGAGGTCTGGCACGCCCGGTGGGATCTGCCGAGCACGGTCGTCGGGGTGCCCGGGGACCACTTCACGATCCTGGAGGAGCACTCGGGAACGACGGCACAGGCGGTCGAGACCTGGCTGGACACCCTGGAGTGACCGCCTGACCGCCTGACCGCCCGGCCGCCCGCGGAAAACCCCGCGGCCGGCCGGGCCCACTCTGCTAACGTCGCAGGTATGAAGCGCGCTGCGATGACGACGACGCCGGAGACCGTCCCGGCGCGCTGACCGTTGTTCTGTCCGAAGCCCCGGGGTGAGCGCCCCGGGGCTTCGCCGTGTGGTCACTCGCCTCCCGTCCGTGAGGAGACCACGATGCACGACCACCGCAAACTGGGCCGCGAGCTCGGCCTGTTCGGCACCGACCCGCTGATCGGCGCCGGGCTGCCGTACTGGCTGCCCGACGGCGCGGAGCTGCGGCACACCCTGGAGGAGTACATCCGCGAAGCCGAGCGCCGCGCGGGCTACCGCCATGTGTCCTCACCGGTGCTCGGCAAACGCGAGCTGTACGAGATCTCGGGCCACTGGGACCACTACCGCGACGACATGTTCCCGCCGATGGACCTCGGGGGAGAACAGGTCGTCCTGCGGCCCAGCCTGTGCCCGCACCACGCCCTGATCTACCGCTCCCGCTCGCACAGCTACCGGGAACTGCCGCTGCGTATGGCGGAGTTGGGCGGCATGTACCGGTCCGAGCTCTCCGGCGTCCTCGGCGGGCTCACCCGAGTCCGCGCCATCCAGCTCAACGACGCGCACATCTTCTGCACCGAGGAGCAGGTCGCCGGCGAGACCCGGGACGCCCTGGAGCTGATCCGCCGCGCCCACCGGGCCCTGGGCATCGTGCCCGTCCGCTACCGGCTCTCCCTCCCCGGGGCCGGCGGGAAGTACGTCGCCGACCCGGCGATGTGGGAGCGTGCGGCCGCCGTGCTGCGGGACGTCCTCGACCGGTCCGGTCTGCCGTACGAGGCCGTCGCGGGGGAGGCCGCGTTCTACGGGCCCAAGATCGATGTCCAGATCTCCGACGGAGCCGGACGCGAGGCCACTCTCTCCACCGTCCAGGTCGACTTCCACCAGCCCGAACGGTTCGACCTGCACTACATCGGGGCCGACGGCGCCCGGCACCGGCCGGTCATGGTCCACCGCAGCGTCATCGGCAGCGTCGAACGGGCCGTCGCCCAGCTCCTCGAGGTGCACGGAGGTGCCTTCCCGGCCTGGCTGGCGCCGGTGCAACTGGCCGTGCTGCCCGTCTCCGAGGCCGAAGTGCCCGCGGCGGAGGAGTTCGCACGCCGCTGCCGCGAACGGGGGCTGCGTGCGGAGCTCGCCGGGCCGCGGGACGGCACCCTCGGAGCCCGGATCCGGGCTGCCCGCCTGGTGCCCTACCAGGCGGTGATCGGCGCCCGGGAAGCCGGCGACGACCGGGTCGCGCTGCGCCTCCGGGACGGGCGGCGCCTGGACGCCCGCCCGGCCACCGAGGTGCTGGACCGGGTGGCCGGCCTGGTCGGCGCGTACGGCACCGAACTGTGGGACGAGCCCGTCCCGGCCTGATGCCGGGACAGGCGCAGCGGCCCGGCCCCACTCGTCCGGTCGAGGGCCGACCGGTCCTCGACCGGACGAGCTTCGCGGCCCCGGGGTGACATCGCCGCCCCAGGCGTGGACGGGCAGGCCGTCACCGTCCGCGGTGACGGCCGTCGCCGCCTCCCGGTGGCGGGACGGGTTCCGGTGACGGGGCCGGTCTCCTGATGACGCGGCCGGAAAAGGAGTGGGGGAGTGGGGGAGCGGCATTGCGGCGCACGCCGGGGCACACCATTCCCGCTCCGCTCCTTTGCATACGGTCGTTTTGACGCCCGAACGCATCATCGGCCGTGCGCATGCGCCTTCTTCACACCCGGCCGGAACCCTACCGTCGAAGGCATCCACTATTCGACGGCAGCGTCGGCTCACCCGAACGGGAAATCCGCTGTCGCAGGGAGAAGCCATGTCCGCAGTCCTCATGCAGCAAGGAAACCCTTCGCCCCAGGGCCCCTGGTCCGACCAGGGACCGGGAGGACGGCCGGGTGACGGGGGTGGAAACTGGCCCAGATATCCCAGACTGTACGAGGCCGTTCCCGACTCGGGCCCGACCGCCGGCGGAAATACCGTCCTGCTCACCGGAGTCGGACTGGACGGCACGACGCAGGTCACCTTCGACGGAGTGCCCGTGACCATCGTGACCCAGGACCCCTCGGGCGGCTCGGTGACGGTCATCGCGCCGCCGCACGCGGCCGGCACCGTACCCGTCGTCGCCACCACCCCGCGAGGCGCGACCAACGCGGTCAGCTACACCTATCTGGTGGCGACGCCGAGCGGGCCGACGGTCAGCGCCCTGGTGCCCAGCAGCGGGTCCACGGCCGGCGGCACCGCGTTCGCCATTCTCGGCACCAATCTCATCGGTGCCACGGTGACCTTCAACGGCGTCCCGGCCACCGGGGTGTTCGTCAACGCCACCGGCACCGTCCTCACCGGCACCACCCCGCCCGGCGCGGCGGGCAACGTCCCGGTCGTGGTGACCACGCCGTCCGGCAGTGCCACGGTCCCCGGCGGCTACACCTACACGGCACCGCCGCCGACGGCCGCCACCATCACCCCGGCGTCGGGAAGTACGGCCGGTGGTACGGGGTTTGTGATCAGTGGGGCGAATCTGCAGGGTGCGTCGGTGACGTTCAATGGGGTTGCGGCCACGGGTGTGTCGGTGAATGCGGCGGGCACGGTGCTGGTCGGTCTCACGCCGGCGGGCGCCGTGGGCAACGTCCCGGTCGTGGTGACCACGCCGTCCGGTACCGCGACGGTCCCCGGCGGCTACACCTACACCCTGCCCCCGCTGCCCGTGGCCACCGCCATCGTCCCGGCGTCGGGAAGTACGGCCGGTGGTACGGGGTTTGTGATCAGTGGGGCGAATCTGCAGGGTGCGTCGGTGACGTTCAATGGGGTTGCGGCCACGGGTGTGTCGGTGAATGCGGCGGGCACGGTGCTGGTCGGTCTCACGCCGGCGGGCGCCGTGGGCAATGTTCCGGTCGTGGTGACCACGCCGTCCGGCACCGCGACCGTCCCCGGCGGCTACACCTACGTCTGAGGCCGCCGGCTCCGCGAACCGGCTCGGCCCGGCCGGGGAGGCACATCCGGAGTCCGGGTGCGCCCTCCCCGGCCCCGTGGCCGGGACAGGACCGAGAACCCCCATGGGTGAGGGACCGGACAGCAGCTGTCCGGTCCCTCACCCATGCACCGAATCGGGGGCCGGCCACCGCCCGGGCGCCGACCGCCTTGCGCCGTTGCCCGTCCCCCGGGCGCTCGGCGGAAAGCCGGATCGCCCCTGCCCGGGAGCATCGGTCCGTGCCGGGTCGCGCTGGTCCGGCCCCGCGGTCAGTCCGAACGGGACTCGATGAGCCGTGCGAAACCGTCCAGGACGCGAGCCAGCCCGAATGTGTACGCGTGCTCCGGGCTGGACGGGGCATGGTGGGCCTCGCCGGCCGCGGCTCCCACCCGCGTGGCGAGGGGGTAGCGGGACGGGTCGAAGACCTGCTCCAGCAACGGGGCGTTGGCCGCCCACCAGTCCGCGTCGGACAGGGCGGTGTCGCGGGCGACCGCCTGGGCGTCGATCGCGGCCCGGGCGGTGGACTGGACGAACGCGAGGAGATGCGCCAGCGAGGCGTCCATCTCGACATCGTCCAGCCCGAGCCCCTCGAAGGCGCTCAGCTCGTGCTCGTACTTGTCCATCGAACCGGGCCCCAGGGGCGGGCGGTTGACATTCAGCGCCGCCACCCAGGGGTGCTGCCGGAAGAGCTCGCGGTTCGCCTCGGCGACCACCTCCACCCGGGCGCGCCAGGGTGTCGTCGTCGCGTGCTCGGGGCGGGGCATCCGCTGGTGGACGGTGTCCAGCATGAGGTCGAGGAGTTCGGCCTTGCCGGGGACGTAGGTGTAGAGCGTCATCGGGGTGACACCCAGCTCCTGGGCCAGGGCGCGCATGGTCACCGCGTCGATGCCCTCCCGGTCGGCGAGGGCGATCGCCGTGCCGACGACCGCGTCGACGGTGAGGCCCTGTTTCGGTCCGCGGGCCGCCCGGCCGTGCCCGGGCATCCGCCACAGCAGTTCCAGCGTGCGGGCCGGGTCGCCGGTCCCGCTCCGGTTCTTCGCCATGCGCCCATCCTCTCCTGTCCGGCCCGGGCCCCCGCACCGCGGGTGCCTCCGCCCCGCGCTCCGGAGGAGAAACGCCACACACTGTGTACAGTGTATAGAGTACACTGTAGAGAGTTCCACTGGAATGGGTCGGCCGACGCGGCACCGGCAGCCGACCCCCTTGCGGCAGGAGAATTCGTGCAGATCACCGCCACCTCCGTAGCTCTGACCGTCGACGACGTCCGTGCCTCCGCCACGTTCCTGACGGAGCACTTCGGCTTCGCGGAGGCCATGTCCGCCGACGGTTTCGTCTCCCTGGGCCGTGCGGGAGCCCCGCAAGTGATCTTTCTGCGACGCGGGCTGGACGTGCTGCCCGAGGGATACCGCGACCGGCATGCCACCGGCGTGATCCTGGCCTTCACCGTGGCCGACCTGGAGGGGGAGTACCAGCGGCTGCGGGACGCAGGCGTCGCCATCACCCTGCCCATGTGCGAAGAGCCCTGGGGCGAGCGTCTCTTCCAGGTCACCGACCCGAACGGCGTGGTCGTCGAACTGCTCGACTGGAACGCTTCCGGTGACGAGTGACGAGTGACGAGTGACGAGTGACCGGTGACCGGTGAGGGGAGACCGGTGACCGGAGCCGGGCAGGGCCATCGGCCGAACAGTGCCGGACCCGAGGAGACCCGGACACCTGCCCCTGCCCCTGCCCCCGCCCCTGCCGCTCAGAGCGGGCCGGGGCCGGGCGGCAGCGGCAGCGCGCCGAGCACCTCGGTGGTGAACGCGTCGAGGGGGTAGAACAGTTCGATCGCCAGCTCCGAGAGGGTCACATCCGCCGGGGCGCCGAACGTGGCCATGGTGCTGAACAGCGACAGTTCACCGTGCGGCGTCCGTAGCCTCAGCGGCACCTGGATCGGGGCCGGGGCGGATGGGTCCGGGGCTGACGGCTCCGAGGAGGACGGGTCCGAGGAGGACGGGTCCGAGGAGGAGTCCGGCTCCGGGCCGGGAGGTGCCGGATAGCGGGACACCTCCTCGTACAGCACGCGCAGGTCGCCGTCCCCGGTGGCGTCGACCTGCCGGCGCAGCCGCTCCAGGAAGAGGGCCCGCACCTCACCGAGGTTGACCACCCGCGCGGCCAGACCCTCCGGATGCAGGGCGAGGCGGTACACATTCGGCCGGGGCTCCAGCAGATGGTGCGGTATGCCGTCCATGAGCACCGGCATGGCCCGGTTGCCGGTCACCACGTTCCACCAGCGGTCGACCACCACCGCGGGGTACGGCTCATGGGCGGTCAGCATGGTGCCGAGCGCGGCGCGCACCGACGCCATGGAGCGGTCGTCGAGGCTGCTCTCCCGGTACGCGGGCGCGTAGTCGGCGGCGAGCAGCAGCGCGTTGCGCTCGCGCAGCGGCACCTCCAGCGCCGAGGCGAGACGGAGCAGCATCGTCCGGCTCGGGTGGGCCCGGCCCGTCTCCACACAGGACAGATGGCGTGCGGAGACGTCCGCCAGCAGGGCGAGGTCGAGCTGGCTGAGCCGGCGGCGCCGCCGCCAGTCGCGTAACAGGGAGCCCAGCCGCGGGCGTTGATCCGCTTTCATGCCCGGAGCCTAACCGGGCCGCAGCATCGCGGCCATGACCTCCGAGGTCATTGAGTCCGGCACCGTGCCGCTGCCACGGTTCACCTCAGGGCCCGGTGCGACGGGCCGTCTCGGACCCGGCACGACCGGGCGTCCTTCGACAGAGGAGTCCCGCATGACCGTCCCGACCACAACCGCCCGGCGCCCCGCGGCCGGTGGCGCGACACCGGATCTGCTGCGCACCAGCCTGCGGATCGACAGCTGGGGAACCGCCGCGTTCGGTGTCCTGCTGCTGGTGGGCAGCCCCTGGCTCGACGGACCGCTCGGCCTGCCCGCCTCCTGGTCCGTGCCCCTCGGCATCGCCATGCTGGGCGGAGCCGCCGCCCTCGCGCTCATCGCCGGGTATCCGCGGATTCCCGAACGGCTCTCCGCGACCGTCGTCGTCGCCAATGCCCTGTCCTGTCCGCTGCTCCTGCTGCTGGCGTTCTCGGATCTCGTTCCGCTCACCGCCGCGGGCACCGTCTTTCTGGTGATCGGTGCGGTGGTCGTCGCGGTCTTCGCCGAGCTCGAGTTCGTCGGCCACCGCCGTGCGCGGGGCGACGGCCGCAGTGCCCCGGCCTGACACCTCGCCGTGCGGCGGTGCGGCCACGCCGGCGGCGCGGGAACAGCCGCCGACCGGCCGGGGCTCACCCCGGCCGGAGCTCCGCCCGACGCCGTTCCAGGAAGTCGCGTTCCGCCGCGTTGCCGGTGCGGTCGATCGCCGCCCCGTAGGCGGACGCGGCCTCCGCGTCCCGGCCCAGCCGCCGCAGCAGATCGGCGCGCACGGCATGGAACAGGTGGTACCGGTCGAGGGCCAGGCCGTCGACGAGTGCCAGCGCCGCCTCCGGTCCGTCGACCTCGGCCACCACGACCGCCCGGTGCAGTGCCACCACCGGGCTCGGCGCGAGCGCCCGGAGCTGGTCGTACAGCCGCAGGATCTGCCGCCAGTCGGTGTCCCCGGCGCTCGCGGCGTCGCTGTGCACGGCGTTGATCGCGGCCTGGATCTGGTACGGACCGGGCCGGTCACGCCGCAGACAGGCCCGCACGAGGCTCTGCCCCTCGGCGATCAGGGCTCGGTCCCAGCGGCCGCGGTCCTGGTCGGCCAGCAGCACCATCCCGCCGTCCGCGGCGCTGCGGGCGGACCGGCGGGCATCGATCAGCAGCATCAGCGCGAGCAGCCCCATGACCTCCGGCTCGTCGGGCATCAGGGCGGCGAGGAGCCGGCCGAGCCGGATCGCCTCCGCGCAGAGGTCCGTCCGCACCAGCTCCTCGCCCGAACTCGCCGTGTAGCCCTCGTTGAAGACGAGGTAGACCACCGCCAGCACGTCCCGCAGCCGGTCCGGCAGATCGGCGTCGGCCGGGATCCGGTACGGAATGCGCGCGTCCCGGATCTTCGCCTTGGCCCGCACCAGCCGCTGGGCCATCGTGGGCTCCGCCACCAGAAAGGCGCGGGCGATCTCCGCGGTGGTGAGCCCGCCCAGCAGCCGCAGGGTCAGGGCCACCCGGGCCGGTGCGGCCAGGGCCGGGTGACAGCAGGTGAAGATCAGACGGAGCCGGTCGTCGTGCACGGGTCCCTCCTCGACCGGTTCGTCGCGGGCGTGCAGCAGCGCCGCCTGGGCCTGCCGGTCCGCGCGGGACGCCTCGCGGCGGAGGCGGTCGATCGCCCGGTTCCGGGCGGTGGTGATGATCCACCCGGCGGGGCTCGGCGGCAGGCCGGTGGCGGGCCAGCGCTCCACCGCCGTGGTGAACGCGTCCTGGACCGCCTCCTCCGCGGCGTCGATGTCGCCGAGGACGCGGACCAGGACGGCGACCGAGCGGCCGTACTCCTCGCGGAACACCCGCTCGGTCTCCGCCGCGTCCACCTCCGGCCGGTCGGACGGCACCCTCAGGCTCCGTGCGACAGCGGCCTGACCTCGATCGGCAGTGTGGTGGCCCGGGCCGGCTTGCGCCCCCAGCCGAGTGCCGCGTCGAGATCGGGCGCCCGGATGACCGTGAACCCGCCGATGTGCTCCTTGCCCTCCAGGTACGGGCCGTCGGTGGTGAGCACCTCCGACTCGCCCGGCCGCAGCACGGTCGCCGTGTCCGGCGGGTGCAGCCCGCCGGAGAAGACCCAGGCACCGGCCTCCTCGAGCTCGGCGTTCACGGCCCGGACGTCCCGCATGATCGGGTCCAGCACCTCGGGCGGCGGAGGGTCACCGTCGGGCTGGTAGATGCTGAGCAGGTACTGCTGCATGACGTCCTCCATCGGTGGCGGTGCCGGCCCGGTGCCGGCCTCTCACCCCCTACACGAACGGGGACCGGCCGGATCGACAGAGAGCGCCGGCCCTGTTCAGAATTCTCCCCGCGCCGGCGCCTCGACGGGCGCCGGGGGAGCTGCGGAGCGTTCCCGGGACGTCCCGGGCACCGTGGCCCTCTGTGGTTGGTACCTGCCCGCGATCCGGCGGCCGATGGTGCGAGGAGGGGGCTGCGGCCGTGCGCTCACCCGATCAGGCGCATCATGCGAAATGCGAACGAGGCTGGGTTGCTGACTGCCGTGCGCGCGGCACGGGTGCCCGGGCGGGCTGGAAACGGACGGAGACAGGAGCACGGGCCCGGGACGGGGTCCGGCCGCGCGAGGAGAACGGGGAGACCGGGCTCGCCCCCGTAGGGGACGTTGCTACTCAGGCTTTGTCGCCATGCGCCACAGGGGCGCCTCGTACTGCCCCGGGCGGCTGTCGATCAGCAGTCGGCGCAGGGGATCGCGCTGGGAGCCGGCGAGGTTCAGGGCCTCGGTGATGCGGCGGAACGTCGTGTGGGTGACTCCCCGGCCGTGGGCCTGCATCTCGAACCGGTCGAGCTGGGGCAGCACGGCCTCGTCATCGAGCTTCACGGCCGGCTGGTTCATCAGCCGTGTGGCCTTGTCGCGCTCGTAGTCGATCTCGGAGAAGCCGCAGATCTCGCGGCTGTACGCCTCGACCTCGTCCAGCGAGGCCGTCGCCATGATGGCGCGGGCCAAGGTGTTGCGGCCCAGCGCTTCGTCCAGGTCGACCTCGTGGACCCTGGGGCCCTCGTCGGTGAGAGGTACGGGGAGGCCGGCATCTCGTACCTCACAGGTGCCCCGGACTCCTCGTGCCGTTGCAGCGAGCATCGCCGTCGCCTCGGAGGGGTGCCATTCCAGGACCGCGCTGATCGGTTCCACCTCCTTCGCCGTGAGGGCGTGTACGGCCGGCCCGAGCAGCGGGCGCAGGGCGTCCGGGGACAGTTCGCCGTCCAGGCCGGGGCCGGCAATCAGCAGGCGCACCGGGGCGCTGACCTGGCAGGTGGCAGCCAGGGTCAGGGCATCGGCGAGGGGACTCTTCAGCGTTGGCTCATTGCCTCGCGCAAGGATGTCGCCGCCGACGTCCAGGAGGTCGATCGACTCCGGCTCCAGGTGACTGACCAGCTCTTCCAGCTGCCGCGTGACGCCCAGAGCGCCCTGGTGAGGGTCAAGCAATGCGAAGGTGTGGGGGAGTTCGGCCGCGAGTCGCGGGAGGGTGGATCCCGCCGGAGCGATCGGCCGAGCTTCGGCCGGCACCGCTGAGACGGTCGGCGTGATGCGGTCGAGGCCGGTGAAGTCGTGGGCTCCTCGAGGGCCTGGCACCGGGTCGACGAGCAGGCGATCCCATGCGTAGGTGAGGATCACCGTCTGGTCGTCGTCGCTGTACAGGGTGGCGGCAAGCATGGCAGCGGTGACGGCGTCGCCCCCTCCTCCTGCTGCGACGATCAACCGCGTCATGCCAGCCAGCGTACGGGGTTCAGCGTTGGCGCTCACCCTATAGTGGCTAGCGGCCATAGCCACTTGGACTGGGAGGGAACATGCCGCAGATTGAGGAGGCTCAGCCGAAGTATCTCCAGATCGCGTACTTCATTCGTGATCAGATCCTTCGAGGAGACCTGCGGCCGGGGGACGAGGTTCCCTCGGAACGGCAACTCGCGGCAGACTGGAAGGTGTCCAGGCCCACGGCCGCCCGTTCTCTGGAGGCGCTGAGTCATCAGGGCCTGGTCGAGAAGAGGCAGGGGTCGGGCACTTTTGTCCGGAACCTCGAAGTCAACCGGCGAGCACGTGAGTTGTATGGCCGTGCCCGCCAGACCGGAAAGATCTACACGCGCGGTGAGTACGCGGTCATCACGTCTGCCGGCTGGCTGGAGGCGCCGGATCATGTGACCGAGGCGTTGGGCTTGGGCAAGGGGTGCAGGGTCGTGCATCGACGCCGCGTGACCAACAATCAGGATGGGCCCATCACGCTGTCCACCTCCTGGTTTGCTCCGGACATCGGCCAGAGGGCCCCGAAGCTCTTGGATGCGGAGCGGATCCAAGAGGGCACTCTCATGTATGTCGAAAGCGTGACGGGACGTCGGGGCAGCTATGCCGAGGACCGGATGTGCGCGCGGTCTGCGACAGACGAAGAAGCGGCTGACCTCCGACTCGAATCCGGTTCAGCCGTTCTGATCGTTCATCACGTCGTCTTCGACCTGCAGGACCGGCCGTTGGAGTTCGCCGAAGCCACTTACCCGTCACAGCGCTGGGTGTTCGAACAGGGGTACCCACTCACCTGATCTGTCGCTGTTGCGTCGATGCGCTTGCAGAGTGTGAGTGGCCAATGCCACTATCCAGTAAGTGGCTAAGGCCACCTGGGAGGAGTGCGACGTGACGTCACGGCGGCCGGAAGCGGGATTCACCATTGGCTCGCCGGGGGCGTGGTCGGAAGCGGCGCCGGCTCGCGTGCAGCGCTGCCGCGTTCCATCGTCAACGACTGCCTCTGCCGCATCGAAGCGACGGTGCCTCGACAGCGACGGCACGGACAAGGAGTGAGCGCGGATGGTCTACATGCTCGACCGTGACCCATGCCCCGAGGCGCCTCGGCTCGGAACGATGACCTTGCATCCGAGCCCCGATTCGGTGCCCCGCGCGCGACGCTGGTTTGAGAAGTTCATCGCCCCGTACTGCCCGGCCTGCTCGATCGAGGACTGCGTTCTGTTGGTCTCGGAGCTGGTGAGCAACGCGATCGTCCACGGTCGGTCGGATGAGCCTTGGGTCGTACGGGTGGAGTGGTACCGCGAGGAAACCTCGCTCCGGATCGAGGTGCACAATCCGGGATGCCCGGCGAACGTGCGGATGCGTCGGCCGGAGGATGACGACGCGCACGGGCGGGGCCTGCTCCTGGTCGACTCCATCGCTGACTCCTGGCACTCGGGTCCCAGCCGTTTCGGTGGCACCGTCGTGTCCTTCGTGATGGCTGATGCCTGGGAATGAGAGCAGCGCCCCTCGGAGGTCGCTGCCGTGGAGCGGGAAAGATGAACCCCGGGATTCATTCTCTGTGTGCCGGAATTCGGAGGGACTCCCGCCATCGCAGGGAAGGCCGTCCTGACCTCCAATGGCCTGGTGCAGACAACCTGTCGGTGAATTCCAAATCGGGAGGCGGGGCGTGCCTGCCGCGGATTTCTGTGCAATGGGAATCACATGCAGCAGTCGGACGGTGGGACGGTCGCGAGGTTCCGCGATCGGCACTCAACCGGGCTAATTGACGGTCTCTCGGCTGCTTCATTCCTCAACGAGTGGCGACCGTTCGCAATTGGCGTGTCGGGCAACATTGCCAAGAACCCCCTGTTACTCTGCGGGCCGGAATTATCCACAAAGGATTGAACGCGCCAGCCGGCGGACCATATCTGCCCCGGCCGCACACTGGCGTATCCGTCGAGAGGATACGGACCATGCACGACTTTTCTCGTCGCGGCCTGATCAGGGCGACGGCGGCCGCCGGTGTCGGCTCTGTCGTTCTCCCGGGCGCGACGGCCGCCGGCGCCCCGGCCGCGAGCGCCGCGAGCGCGGCGTCCGCGAGTACGGCGGCTGACAGCGCGGCATCCGACAGCGCGGCAGCCGGGCAGGCGCGGCTGACCGGCCGCATCGTCCGCCCCGACGACCCCGGGTACGCGGATGCGAGCCTCGGCTGGGACGAGCTCTTCGTGCACTACCCGCTGGTCATCGTCTATGCCCAGCGGACCCAGGACGTGGTCAACGCCCTCACGTGGTCGCGGCAGCACGATGTCGCGCTGCGGGTGCGCAGCGGGGGCCACAGCCTCGAGGGCTGGTCGAACGTGGACAACGGCATCGTGATCGACGTCAGCGAACTGAAGTCGGTCCGCATCGACACCGCCTCGCGCATCGCGAAGGTCGGAGCCGGGCTCAACCAGCTGGAAGCGGTGACCGCGCTCGCGAAGAAGAACCTCGCGGTGACGACCGGAACCGAGGGCAGCGTCGGCCTGTCCGGCGCGACGCTCGGCGGCGGCTTCGGATTCCTGACCCGCTACCTCGGCATGGCCTGCGACGGCCTGATCGGTGCCGAGATCGTCGTCGCGAAGGGTACGAACCGCGCCGAGGTGATCACGGCGGACCTGAAGAACAACGCCGACCTGCTCTGGGCCCTCCGCGGGGCGGGGAACGGCAACTTCGGGATCGTCACCTCACTCACCTACCAGGCGTCCCCGCTGAGGAGCGTCGCCTACGTGCAGGCGACCTGGGACGGCATCGGAAACCTGCGCGGGATCTTCGACGCCTGGCAGCGCACGGCACCGAGCGCCGACAAGCGCCTCGGAACCCAGCTCGAGATCCACCGGAACCAGATCCTGCTGTTCGGTGTTCTCGCCGAAGGGACGGAGGCGGAGGCGAAGAAGCTGCTGGCCCCGATCCTGTCGGTCGGCACGCCCGAGGTCTCGGTGGAGACCGGGAACTGGGGCGACGTCTACGAGGGATTCCAGATTCCGACCGAGGACGAGCCCGCGAACTGGAAGTTCTTCTCGCAGTTCACCACCGAGCCGTTCCCGAGGAAGGCGATCGACGTGATCGCCTCCTTCATGCGCGACGCCCCCACGGACGACAGCAACTTCTTCACCCAGGCCTTCGGCGGGGCGGTCAGGAGGCCGCCCCGCGGCGGCACGGCGTTCCCGCACCGCGACGCGCTCTTCTACTCCGAGCCCGGCGCCGGCTGGGGAACGCGTGGCGAACCGGACAGTGGTGACGAGCTCACCCCGGTCGCCCAGGCCTGGATCGCCGAGTTCAGCCAGGCGCTGCGGCCCTATGTGAACGGCGCCTACGTCAATGTGCCGAACGTCGGCATGCAGGAGTGGGAAACCGCCTACTGGGGACGGAACGTCGACCGGCTGCGCCGGATCAAGCAGAAGTACGACCCGCACAACGTCTTCCAGTACGAGCAGAGCATCCCGCCCGCGTCCTGCTGACCGGCCGGCCCTCGGGACACCGGTCCCGAGGGCCGATCGCTGCCTTCGGCGCTGCCTTCGGCGCTGCCTTCGGCGCTGCCTTCGGCGCTGCCTTCGGCCGGAGCGGGCACCGGACCGCCGGCCACGACGTTCAGGAGTCGTGCAGCAGGCGGCCCCGGTGCGAGCAGCGGCGCGCGATGTTCAGCAGCGCGTGGATCCGAACGCCCGCCTGGTCGGCGTCGGTCAGTGGCGACGGGAAGGGGAGCCGGACGTCCTGGTGGCTCCGGGCGTACTCCAGCCGCAGGGTGATGCCGTAGCGGTCGATGGCCAGCGGCACGGCGCGCAGCACGTGCTGGACCAGGCCCGGGTCGACCAGGCGCATCAGCAGCATCACCAAGTCGCTGTGATCGTCGGCCATATGGGTGAGCATCCCGGCCTCACAGGTGGCCAGCGGATCCGCGGCGGCCGCCATGAGCTCGTCGAGGCCCACCGTGGTGCGCACGCCCGCGGTCTCCAGAGCCGCCTCGGCGAACTCCATGCAGTGACTGCCGTCCGGGGACGGTCCCTCCGTGGCTTTCAGCCACCCCGACACGGTGACCCGGGCCCGCACCCGGTCCCGTACCGGGATCGGGGAGATGTCGGTGAACTCCAGGGTGGCCGGGGCCAGTTCGGGTGCGGTGGGCGCCCCTGGGGTGAGGGAGTCGTCGGGCATCAGCGGATGGAGGTGGATGTGTTCCGCCGCGCCCGGACCGGAGAGCCGGGAGACCTCGGTCCGGTGCCCCTCGGTGACCATGGTCATCGAGGTGGCGGTGGTGAGAACGGTGCGAATCCGTTCGGCGCTCGTCGGCTGCCCGGGAGGAGTGGTGAAGAGGCGCATCCGGATCTCCATCGGTTGGTTAGGTATGCCTAACCTAACTCAATCCTGGGGGTCGATGCCAGTGCGCGACCGGCCGGAACCGGGTCGGAAACCGGTGGCCGCGAGCGGGTGGCGGCGGCACCCGGGGGTGCCGCCGCCGGAGGAGAACGGCTGCGTGACGCGGACGCTCCGCCGCCGCGCCCGGGTCAGTTGCCCGATACGACGGTGTGGGTGTCGACCCCGGTCGAGGGACTGAAGTCGGCGTTGCCGCCGTAGGTCGCGGTGACGGTGTACGGGCTGCCGGCCGTGCTGGTGTAGGTGTGCGTCACCGTAGGCCGCGGTGACCGTGTACGGGCTGCTCACCGCGCTCGCGTACGGGTGTGTCACCCGCGCGACGCCGCCGGAGAGCGAGGCGGTCACCGAGGGGGTGCCGTCGCCGAAGGAGAACGTCACCGTGCCCGTCGGCGTCCCCGAACCGGGGGACAGCGCAGCCACCGTGGCGGTGAACTGCACGGGCTGCCCCACGGCCGACGGGTCCGGCGCCGAGGACACCGTGGTCCGCGTGGCGGCCGATCTGATCCGCACCGTATGGGTGTCGGTGCCGGTGGAGGGGAGGAAGTTGATGTCCCCGCTGTAGATGGCCACCACCACGTGCAGGCCCGGACCCAGAGCGCCGGTCGTGATCCGGGCCGTGCCGTCCACCAGTGGCGACGTCAGACTGGGTCCGGTGCTGATGAAGAAGGTCACCGTGCCGGTCGGCGTCCCGGCTCCAGGAGGAACCGGGGCGACGGAAGCGGTGAACGTCACCGGCCGGCCGAACGCCGAGGGCTCGGGCGACGACGACACCGAGGTGGTCGTCAGCGCCTTCAGAACGGGGTGTGAGCCGGCCCCCGTCGACGAGGTGAAACGGGAGTCGCCACTGTAGATCGCGGTGACGCCGTAGGTGCCCGGGCTCAGGCCGCTGGTGGAGACGGCCGCCCGGCCGGCGATCACGGGGGCGGTCAGCGTGGGCCCGCCGCGGATGACGAAGGTGACCGTCCCGGTCGGTGTACCGGGGCCGAGCGGAACGACGGTGGCGGTGAACGACACGGGTTGCCCGTGGACCGTCGAGTTCGGCGACGAACTGACCAGAGTGATCGTGGAAGCCATGCTGTGGCCCTCCCGGTGTGTGGCTGATCGGCCCGCTCATCGACCGGTTGCGCCGTGGCTGCACCGGGGAGCCGGAAGCGACCGGCCGATGGCGGGGCGCACATCGCCGCTGCCGGCCCGCGCCGGGACGGCAGGCCATCGGCCGATATCCCCGCGCGGGCCGGTCACCGCCACGCCATGGCCGGGACCGGCTTTCCCTTGGACGAGGGAGCGCCGAAGCGGCGCGCACAGCGCTCGGCACGCGTACGGCACCGTCGCACGACGACGGCGATTCCCGCCCCCCGCACCACCGTTGGCCCGGGAGGCCCTGTGGCCCGCGCCCCGTCCGGCTCATCGCGCGGGGGAGACGCCGGTTGAGCCGCCCCAAACGGGCCCGGCTCGGGTTCGGACCGGCCCCGGGCGGGCCCGGCTCGGTTCGGACCGGCCCCGGCCGGCCTCGGGTCCGGCCGGAACCGGGGCCGCCCGGAACCGGGGCCGGCCGGAACCGGGGCCGGCCGGGCGCCGTGATACCCGGACCGCCCGGCCTCGGGCTGCCCGGCCTCGGGCTGCCGGGCCTCGGGCTGCCGGGCCCCGGAACTTCCCGCCCCGGACCTCCCCGCCCCGGACCGTCAAGTCCGGGGCCTCAGACCTGGCTTGTCATTCCAGTGCCGTCATCACCGACCTGTTCACCACAGCCCTGTCAGCCCTGGGCGGTCACTTCCTCCCCCGGCTGATCCGGGGCCCGCCGTTCGGCACCGACCGCGTCCGCGGCGCTGTAGGCCGCCGCCTGCAGACGGAACATGCCGGCGTACTCCCCGCCCTGTTCCATCAGTTCCCGGTGGCTGCCGTGTTCGATGATGCGGCCACAGTCGAAGACGTAGATGGTGTCGCACTCGACGACGGAGGCGAGCCGGTGCGAGATCAGGACCGTGATCCGGTCGGTCCGGTGGCCGCCCCGGAGAACCGCCTGGTAGACGGCGTGTTCGGCCTTCGGGTCCATGCTGGCGGTCGGTTCGTCCAGCAGCAGCACCGGAGCGTTCTTGTAGATGCCCCGGCCGACGGCGATCTTCGCCCACTGGCCCGCCGACAGTTCCTCGCCGCCCTTGAACCGCTTGGACAGCAGCGTGGTCCAGGAGTCCGGCAGCCCGGCGATGACCCGGTCGGCGCCGGAGGCCACCGCCGCCGCGAGCGCCTGCCCGGGATCGGCCTCGGTGAGCGTGCCGCGGGAGACCGTGAGGTTGGACAGCGCGCTGAAGGGGAAGTGCACCGGGTCCTGCAGCACGGTGGCGACCCGGGCCTGGAGGGATTCCGTGTCCAGCTCCGTGACGTCCGCCCCGTCCCAGCGGATCGTCCCTCCGCACGGGTCGTACAGCCCGGCGATCAGCCGTGAACAGGTGCTCTTGCCCGAGCCGTTCACCCCGACGAACGCCACCGTCTGCCCCGCGTGCAGCGTCATGGAAATGCCGTTCAGGGCGGGGACGTCCTTGCCCGGGTAGGTGTACGACACGTCCTTGAGGCTGATCGTCCGGACCGACTCCGGTGCGGCCGGACCGCGGCGGCGGGGCAGCAGGCCCCGGCAGCGCTCCTGGAACGCGAGGAGGTCGTCGACCCACATCGCGTGCTCGTAGACCAGGTGACAGACGTCGACGAACCGGGTGAGCGACGTGTGGGCGGCCTGGATCGCCAGCACGGCTCCGGCACCGGCGGCCAGCGGCAGCCGGCCCGCGATGAGCATGGCGCCCAGCACGGTGTAGGTGATGCCGGTGCCGATACCGCCCGCGCCCCGCCCGGCCAGCGTCAGCAGTGCGGCGTTCGTGCCCAGGCGGGTGTCCTCCTCCGCGATGCGCGCGGTCAGCCGGTGGTGTTCGGCCAGGAGTGCGCCCTGCGCGGTGTCGGAGCGCAGTTCGGCCGCGGAGTCACGGTCGAGGAGCAGCCAGCTGAAGACCCGTACCCGGCGCTGCAGCGCGTTCCACCGTTTGAACGAGTGGAAGCGGGCCCGTGCCGCGCGGACCGCCGCGGCTCCCACGGGCACGACGGAGAGCGGGAGCAGCAGGAGGAGCAGCGGATGCAGCACGGCCAGGACGGCGGCGGTGGCGCACAGGCCCAGGAGCGAGGAGGCCAGGGTGACCACCTGCCCGACGATCATCCGCGCGTAGAACAGGCCGCGGTCGTGCGCCCGGTAGGCGTCGTCGTGCCAGTCGGCGTCGTCGACCACTTCCAGCCGCACATGGGCGGTCAGCCGGAGGAACTCCGTCTCCAGGGCGGTACGGATCCTCGGCGTCAGCCGCGCCTCCGCCAGCGACACCCCGGCCTCCAGCAGCGCCCGTACCGACAGGCAGGCCACCACGAGCAGGAGTTGCGGCACCGCGGCGCGCACCTTGGCCGGGGTCGGCCCCTGGGCGAACAGCTCGTGGAGCACGGCCACGGACGCCATCAGCCCGAAGGCCGCCATGGCCGCCGAGGCCAGTTGCAGCAGGACGACGGCGAGGGTGGCCCGGGGACCGGCACGCCAGGCCAGCCGGCCCACCTGCCGGACGATCCGGGGCAGCCGGGTGAGGATGCGGCCGACGCTCGCGGTGGCCGCCGCCCCGTCGTACACCGACCAGTACGCCTCGGCCATCCCGTCGGTGATGTCGTCACCGTCTCCCTCCGGCGCGACGGACGCCGGGGGCAGGGGCAGGGCCGGGCTCTCGCCCCGCGGGCCCGGCAGCTCGGCGGTGCCGGGCCGTGGGGCGTCCGGCCGGTCGGTCGCGGTCATGCCGTCCTCCTCGGTGCCGGGCGTGCCGAGGCGCGCAGGGCGGACGGGGTGACGTGCGGGGTGGACGTGACGTGCAGGGCGGACGAGGTGTGCGGGATGCGCGGGGCGGGACGCGCGGCGTCAACCCGCTGCCCGGTCCCGGGGCGGCCACCGGGCGGGCTCTCGAACACGACGTGAAGAGGAGTGCGGGCGGGCAGTGGATCCATGGGTCCTCCCGAGGCGCGTGCCGGACGTACAGGTGCTCGGACAACGCCCGCGATCAAGGACCCGTAACGGGGAATGCGGGACGAAAGGCCGTACGCCAGTTCGGATAGGCGGGGAAGCCCAAGGGGCGTCGCGGGACGGCGCGGGCGTGCCGCGTTCGATTCACCCGTGAGGGGGCGCCTCACTCCTGCGGGGGATTGCGCCGGCCCCGCGCGGGCACGCTCGCACCGGCCCGCCACCGGCCGCGAAAGGTCGCGTGGCCCCCTCCCGGCCGCCCCCGGGCAGCCCTGCAGCGTTGCCCCGGCAGCGCCGGCGGCTTCCCGCGCGGAGCGTGAGGAGCGGCGGACCGTCGGTGATGCGCGAGCCCTCAGCGGGCCCCGGATCGCGCCCCGGCTGTGACCCCCCGCACAGGAGCTGCGTCACGTTCCACCCCTGGTAGTAGGCGCCGGAGCGGCTCCCCTTCCCAGGGCACCGCTTCCCCGGCCGAGATCATGGGGGGCTTTGCTGCGAAGTGGGGTAGTACGTCACACCATTGCATCCCGCTCCGGGTCGCCCTAACCATGGCTGACGTTCCGGGGAGCCGAGTGCCGGACGGGTGATCCCCACCCGCTTCCGACCGCTCCGGCCCACTCGCGGAGTCCCGCTCCGCACTCGCCGAACCGACCCCCCGGTCGGCCTCCCCACACGTCCCCTCTGGAGAGGTGCTTCTGCATGACCGCCAACATTCGGACCAGCAACAGCCGCATCGCCCGTTTCCGTAAGCTCTCCGTCGCCGGTATCGCCACCGCCGGTGCCGCGGCCGCGGCTCTCACGCTGGCCCCCTCGCCCGCCCACGCCGCTGAGCCGGCGTCCGCGAGCGCCCCGGCGGCCACGGTCCAGGCGGCCGACGCTCCGGCCCCCAAGAAGGCCAAGAAGACGTACCCCGACAACCTCGACGGCTGGATCAAGCAGTCGCTCGACATCATGAAGGACAAGGGCATCCCGGGCACCTACGAGGGCCTGCACCGCAACATCATGCGGGAGTCCGGCGGTGACCCGAACGCCCAGAACGACTGGGACGTCAACGCGCAGAACGGCACCCCGTCCAAGGGTCTGCTCCAGGTCATCAAGCCGACCTTCGACGCCTACCACGTCGCCGGCACGGCCAATGACTCGACCGACCCGGTCGCCAACATCACCGCTGCCGCCAACTACGCGGCGGACAAGTACGGCTCCATCGACAACGTCGACTCCGCCTACTGAGCCGCAGCAGCGCGACAACCGGATCAGGAGCGGCAGCGCCACCCGCTGTCACTCCGACGGTGCTGAAACCGCAGCCCGCCCCCGAGGACTCTCTCCTCGGGGGCGGGCTGTTGGTGCCGTGCGGGACCGGGCCGTGCCCCGGTGTCGGCGGACCGGGCACCGCTCCCGACCCACTGGGCGGAACCGGCGGATGCCCCGGCAACGCGGGACCACCCCTGGGGCACCCCGCGGGGGCATCGCTCAACTCGACTGCGCCGCCGTCTCGGCGGGCTGCTCCGCGGCGGTCTCGATCCGGATGGGGGCGTAGTACACCGACTTCTGCTGCCGGATGCGCTCCGACGCTCCCTGGGCGGCCAGCGTCTCCAGGGCGGTGCGCACCGCGGTGGGGTGGAAGGTGCGCTGCGGGTGCTGCTTCTCCAGCGCCGAGGTCACCTCGGCGACCGAACTGGGCTCGCTCTGCTCGCGCAGGTGGCCGTGGACGAGCTCGCGCAGTGTGGGCCCGGTGCGCTTCCCGGCCTTCGCCGGTGCCTTGGTGCCCGCCGGGGCCTTGGCCTTCGTGGGAGCCTTGGCCGTCTTCCGGCTGCCGGCCTTGGCCTTGACCGCTCGCGGCGCGGTGTCCTTGGCGCGCCGGGCCTTGGGCACCGCCGCCGCCTTCGGCGTCGCCGCACCCGACGGCTTCTTCGTGCCGGAAGCCTGTGCGGCCCGCTCGGACCCCAGCGCACCGCGCATCGTCTGCAGCAGCTTGTGGTCCTCCTTGAGCGCGGCGAGCTGGGTCTGCAGCGCGGTCAGCTCGGAGTTGATGCGCTCCTGCTCTTCCTCGTTGCGCTCCAGATCGGCGTCGACCCGGGATGCGTACTCTTCCTTGAGGTTGCTGTGTTCCGGCTGCTCCGGCATGGGTGACCACTCTCCTCGTACCGCCGTTGGTGCCCGGATGCTACTCACCTTTTGTGGTCCGTGAAGGCACAGATCACATATCTACGCCGTGACGACGTGGTGCGGTGGCTGTCCTCCTACCCCGTCGATGCCTGCCTCAACTGTGTCTGAACAGCACCGATGTCCTCCGCCGGGGTGTGCGGCGAAAGCGGTCGGCAGCCGCACCGGGCCGTGCATGTTCCCCCGAACAGGACGGCCCGGGGATGTATGTGCCCATCCACCGCTGTGGTTCCCGTGGTGGTGACAGGTGGTTCCCACCGGACCTGCCTGCCGGGTTCCCCTCGCTCCTGCCCCGGATGTGTCGACGGCGGTGTTGCGCACGGGTGTTGCGTGGGGCTGTTGTCATCGGCAACAGCGCCGGCCCGTGGGGCGGCGGGAACAGTGTGTGGAGCGGTCACTGTTGTCGCCGAGACCGGTACGAGTGCCGTCAGGGACGTTGCGGACCGGAGGCCGTCATGGGTGAACTGCGTTCGCCGGCCGACGTTCCGGACCACGAGGCGAGGGCTCCGGCGCCGGCGCTGCGCGAGTTGTTCAGGAAGGGCCCGATCCACGGGGCCGGAAGCATGAGGTGCCGGTACGCGACCGCATCTCCACCGTGTCCACCGTGTCCACCGCGCCCGCGACTACCCGTCATCCCCTGGGCAGGGATGTCTTTCACGGGACAGCCACCCGAAGGTGTGGTGCCGCGTCCCCAGATCGTGGCCAGGGCGTTTCCCCCGCCGTCACCGGGTGAAAGTCCCGATTGCTCAAGTGATCCACTCCCAGCGTCAGGAGAACGTCATGCACGCTCGTACCTTCCTCAGCGCCGGTGTTCTGGCCGCCGTGGCCGTCCTCGGCAGCGGCGCCGCCGCCACCGCCGACTCCGGTGCCCAGGGTGCCGCGGCCGGGTCACCCGGCCTCCTCTCGGGCAATGTCGTGCAGGTCCCCGTCTCGGTGCCCGTCAACCTCTGCGGCAACACGGTCGACGTCCTCGCCGGCTGGAACGAGGCAGCGGACAACACCTGCGGCAGCGACTGACCTGCCGTCCCAGGGACACGATCCGCGCTGTGGCGGGCCCCGTGACGGGGCCCGCCACAGCGGTGTCGTGGTGCGGGCGGAGGCTTGCGGACACAGCGGCCCCCACGGGGCGGCGCCGCGCGGCCGGTGGGGCCGCTGTGACATCGGGGCCGGCTTCTCACCCGGGCGTCCCGGATCGGCACGGTATGCGGGGCATGAGTCGGGCCGTCCGAGGCAGGAGAGGGGGAGCGCCCGGTACGCGGGCGATCGATGCGCAGGGGAGGAGACCGTGGACCACACGATGTGGGAGTACCGGCCGGAGTGCGGCACCGCACTGGAGCAGTCACTGGTGGGATTCACCGTGCACGCGGCCGATGGCGTGATCGGGCAGGTGGACCGGCAGGACACCCGGCCCGGCATCCAGCATGTGATCGTGGACACCGGAATGTGGGTGTTCGGCAAGAGCGTACTGATCCCCGCCGGGGCCGTGGTGCGCATCGACAGCCAGGCCCGCACCATGACCATCGGGAACACCCGCCAGGAGATCAAGGCCGCGCCCCGGTTCACGGTGGACCGCGAGACCACCGATCTCGCGTACCTCTCCGACGTCGGCCACTACTATCTCTCGCTGAACTCCACCTCCGTGCTCTGAGCGGCTCCGGACGGCTCGGACCGCTCGGACCGCTCGGAGCGGTCGGCCCGGCCACGGTGTCCGGCACCGTGGCCGCGGCGCACGCGTGGATGCACGAGGATGGGGCCGCCCCGGTGGAGAGGCGGCACGGACACCTCACGTGCGGACCGCACCCGACGACGGGTGCGGTCCGCACCTTTCCGTTCACCCGTCCCGGCCCGCACCCGTTCCGCGTCACACAGCCCTTCCGGCCGTCCGGTCCGGTGATCCGGTCAGCTCGTGGAGGTCCGCAGTGTGCTGACGAAGTCCCTGATCTTGGTGCTCTCATGGGCGGTGCGCCAACTGACCACCGCCCGCGCCGGGGGCAGCCCGGTCAAGGGGACGAACGCCACGTCGGGGTGGCGGTAGTACTGGGTCAGCGCCGTCGAGGTGGCACAGACATCGGTGCTCGACGCCACCCGACTGAGCATCTCGTGCTGGGTTTTGACCAGCCGTCCCCGGCGGATGGGCCGTCCGGCCGGAGTCCGCTGCGGCAGGAATCCGTCGCGGATCGCCTTCGGAGCCGACTGCGGCATCTCGACCATGGTGAGCCGGCTCAGTTCCTCGGCGTCGACCGACTCCCGCGTCGCCAGCGGATGGCCGACCGCCACGGCGAGTACCCGGGGGTACTCGGCGATCACCGGGCCGCTCGTCAGGTCGGGCTCCTCGACGGGCCAGATGGTGACCTGCAGGTCCACCTCCGCCCGGCGCAGCGGCCCGAAATAGTCGCCCCAGCGGGTCTCGGTCATGCTGATCGCCCACTCCGGATGGGTCCGGCGGAAGTCGGCCACCGAGGCGTTCACGGCGCCCGCGAACGGCCCCATGAACCCGATGCGCAGCTCGCGCGCGAAGGCCCGGGTCTCCTCGATGGACTGCTGCAGCCCCTCGAAGCTCGGCTTCGCCCGCTCCAGCAGGAAGTGGCCGGTCGGCGTGAGCGTCACCCGGCGGCTCGTGCGGTCGAACAGCTTGCCGTCGACGCGCCGCTCCAGTGACTGGATGAGCTGGCTCACCCGTGGCCGGGACAGGCCGAGCCGGTCCGCCGCCCGGCCGAAGTGCAACTCCTCGGCGAGCGTCAGGAACGCTTGTATCTCTCCCAGTTCGGTAAACGTCACTTACCGATCGTACAGAAGATGGGCCTTGATGAGGACGGACCGCTTGGGAACGATGGGATCGCTCCGGTAGGCCCTCCCCACGGGGGAGGGAGGGTCTACCGACAACAGCTTCGTCCCAGGCAGCGGCAGGTGTTCGGGCCGCAGTGCCGAGGGACGGTGACGGGCCCCGGTCCGTTCCGGTCAGGGGGCAGGGCACCGGATCCCGGTCGAGCGGCCGAGGCCGTGGGACACCGTCGCGGTGCCCGTCCCGCCGGAATCCTCACCGGACGCCCCGGAGTCGGGCCCGGACGCCTTACCGGTCCCGCGGGCCCGGCCGGCGGGGTGCGCCGGAGCCGGTCCGGACGGGTCCGGGCGCCTGCGGACCGGGACGAGGCGCTGCCGGGCCCGCATCAAACGGGATGCCCAACCGGCCCCGCACCTGCAAGGGTTGGATGCATGACACATGAACCTGTGCGGACGGCGCCGCGGACCGGCGGGGACGGCGCGCCGCTGACCGTGGCCGCTGCCGCGATCGTCCAGGACGGCCGGCTCCTGGTGGTGAGCAAGAAGGCCGCGCCCGACGTCTTCTATCTGCCGGGCGGGAAGCCCGAACCGGGGGAGACCCCGCTGGAGGCGTTGGTCCGGGAGCTGGCTGAGGAGCTCGGAGCGGAACCCGTGGAGCCGTCCCTCCTCGCCGAGATCGACGCGATGGCCGCGCTGGAGGAGGTGCCCATGCGGCTGACGGTCTTCCGGGCCGGTCTCAGCCGGCCGCCCGTACCCGCGGCCGAACTGGCGGACCTGCGATGGATCTCCGGCCACGCCGGCGGCCCGACACTCTCGCCCGCCGTCCGTGACCACGTCCTGCCGCTGCTGTACGGGGTCGGCGCCCTCACCGCCTGACCGGTCCGGCAGCCGGTGCCCCGCCCGTCCGGCGCCGCCGCCCTGTACAGCGGGGGAGCGGCGGCTCCGGCAGGCCGGGGGCCGGCCGGAGCCGGGGAGGCACCGCGCTGAGACCGTGGGCCCCGCCGGACGGCACCGCGGGCCGGCGTCGGGGCGGGACGTCCGCCCTCTCAGGGCACCAGGCGCCGCCCTCCTGACGCGTGCGACCGCGGTTCCGGCCCGGTCGCCCTATGCCCCGTTCCCTGGCTTGATATGAGCGGTGGAGCCGGAGTCGTCGAGGATCAGATCGGCCGCCTTCTCCGCGATCATGATGGTGGGCGCGTTGGTGTTGCCCCGGACCAGCGTCGGCATCACCGAGGCGTCGGCCACCCGCAGTCCGCTCACCCCGTGCACCCGCAGTGCGGAGTCGACCACCGGACCCATGGCGCACGTTCCGGCGGGGTGGTAGAGCGTGTGCAGTTCACGCCGGGCGAAGGCGAGCAGGTCGCCGTCGCTGTCCGAGGCCGGCACGCGGTCGTCCGACCGGCGGTGCGCGCGCAGCGCGGGCCGGCCGGCGATGTCGAGCAGCACCCGCAGCGCCCGCACCGCCGCCGCCCGGTCCTCCTCGGTGGCGAGGTAGCGGTGCAGGATGCGCGGCTTGGCACTCGGCATCGCGGACCGCAGGGAGACCTTGCCGCGGCTGGTGGTGTCCAGCAGGACCGCGCCGTGGTGGAAGGCGTGCGCCGTCGGCCGGCCGAGGCCTTCCTCGTGGAACTGCGCCGGCAGCGCGTGGAGTTGGATGTCCGGGGCGTCCAGGCCGTCGCGGGTCCGGAGGAAGCCGCCGACCTCGCCGCCGTTCGAGGTGAGCGGCCCGCGCCCCTCGGACTCCAGCAGGGCGATGTTCTCCGGCGTCTCCGCGGTCCACAGCGACGGGGTGTCGGTGAAGTGGACGAGCGGCAGATGCGGATGGTCCTGGAGGTTCTCCCCGACGGGGAGGTCGGCGCGCGGGGTGACGCCGAGTTCCCGGAGCTCGTCGGCGTTGCCGATCCCGGACAGCATCAGCAGCTGCGGGGAGTTGTAGGCGCCGGCCGCCAGCACGACCTCCCGGTCGGCGTGCCAGTCCTCCAGTACGCCGTGCCGTTCCGCCTCGACCCCGACGGCCCGCTCGCCGGAGAACAGCAGCCGGGTGCAGTGCGCCCCGGTCAGCACGGTCAGGTTCGGCCGCTCCAGGGCGGGGCGCAGATACGCCTCGGCGGTGCTGCACCGCAGCCCGTTCCGCTGGGTGAGTTCGTAGGGGCCGACACCGTCCTGCTCGGGCCCGTTGAAGTCGGGGTTGAACGGATGCCCCGCCTCCTGGGCCGCCTCCAGATACGCGGCCATCAGCGGGCTGCGGGAGCGGCCCTCGCTGACGGTGAGCGGCCCGCCGGTGCCGTGCCACTCGGACGGCCCGGCGTGGTGGTCCTCCGCCCGCAGGAAGTACGGGAAGACCTCGTCCCAGCTCCACCCCTTGGCCCCGGCGTCGGACCAGGCGTCGTAGTCCCGGTGATTGCCGCGGATGTAGATCATGGCGTTCATGGACGACGAGCCCCCGAGCGTCCGGCCGCGCGGGAGGTACCGCCGCCGGTCGTCCAGATCCGGCTCGGGCTCCGAGATGTAGTCCCAGTCGTACTTGGTGCGGAACAGCCTGCCGAAGGCCGCCGGGATGCGGATCTCCGGGGCGTCGTCGGGCGGTCCGGCCTCCAGCAGCAGGACGCGAACGCCCGGGTCCGCACTCAGCCGTGCGGCCAGCACGCAGCCGGCCGATCCCGCTCCGACCACGATGTAGTCATGGTTCGCCTCGTGCATCGGGCTTCTCTTCCTGATCGACGATGTACCGCGCGGTGTGCCGACGGCGCGAGCGGTACGGGCCCCTCCCGTCGTTCCTTCCCGGTGCACGGCCGGGCACGAGCCGTGTCCGGTACGGCCCGGTGGCACGACCGTCCATCATGGAGGGAGCCGCCTCGGTACGGCAGGCGGACCGTCGATGTTCGGACACCGGAGCCGTCCGGTGCGCATCGGTCGACCGGCCCGCCGAGCGCCGGTACGCCTCCTCGTCCCTTCCCGGCGCGTGCCTCCGGCCGCCGGTCCGGAAGATCGCAGGAGTGCGGTGCCGCACGCAGGGTAGGGGTGGCGGCGGACGGGGTACGGGACCGTCCGCTGCCGGGTGTGATACCAAGAACAATGGGTGCAAACCCAGCAGAAGCGCATGGTTGAGAAAGGAGGCGACATGTCGTCGAAGCGACGTCGTAAGAAGAAGGCACGTCGTAAGAACGGAGCCAACCACGGTAGTCGCCCCCAGTCCTGAGTGACGGGTTCGACGGGCCCCGGGTCTCCTGCAGGCGCCCTCCGGCGCAGCGGCAGGGACCGGGACCGGACCGGGCAGCGCTGTCCCCGCCATGGTGGAGAGCCGCCCGGCGGGAGCCCCGAGTACGTGGTGTGACGGAGCGGCCGTGCCGACGGATTCTCGTCGGCACCGGCGCCGCCGGGGGGGGGGGCCCCCCCCCCCCCGGGGGGGGGGGGGGCCCCCCGGGGGCGGGCCGCGCGGGGCGCCCCCCCCCCGCC